>JAYEIA010000307.1:0-1089 GCA_034659855.1 Bacteroidota bacterium | reverse complement strand
ATATAAGTCTTTGCCCGTTCGGTCAGACAGCATTTTGCTCGACAGCCTGAGTATAATTCCGGAAAGCATTACCGTAACAGATTCTGCCGAACATCGCCTGCCAAAAAGTTCATACCGTATGGACTGCATCAATGCAGTCATTTATCTCAACAATTCGAAACATCATACGTTAAGCTTTCGGTATCGAGTTTTTGACAAAAAGTTGAACCAACCCATACAAGGTCAAAAGCCTCCCCTCAAAAATCAAAAAATTACACAACAAACCGGTGTCAACCAAAAACCTGTGAGACAAAGTTTTTTGAATGCATCTAATATCAATAAAAGCGGAAGTATTTCCAGAGGACTGAATATAGGCACGAACAATGATGCTTCCGTGAATTCTGAAATGAACTTACAACTTTCCGGAGAAATAGCTCCGGGTATAAACTTGAGAGCAGCCTTGTCCGATGACAATATCCCGGTTCAAGCCGACGGCACAACACAACATATCAGAGAGTTTGATCGGGTATATATTGAGGTCGAAAGTCCGGAACATAAAATTACTGCCGGCGATTATTTCTATGAAACAAATCAAGGCAAATTCTTAACCGGCAAACGAAAAGTGCAGGGCATCAGGCATCAATTTAATTCATCGGATTCCTCCGGTCTTATTTCCGAAACCGGACTGAGCCTGTCCGCTTCACGCGGAAAATATAACCGGGTAAAATTTAACGGCGTCGAAGGGAATCAAGGGCCTTACCGACTAACCGGAAAAAACAACAACTACTTCATCATTATTTTATCGGGAAGTGAGCATATTTTTGTTGACGGAAAACTCCTGACTCGAGGTCTGGACAAGGATTACATTATCAACTACAATACTGCAGAGCTTAAGTTTACCTCAAATTTTATTATTACCAAAAACAGCCGAATAACTGCCGAATTTGAATATTCCGACAAAAATTACATGCGGTTACTTTCCGGAGGACACACCTATATAGATAGGAAGAAAGGGAATTTCTTTGTAAATATTTTATCGGAAAATGAACTTAGAAATCAGCCCATAAGTCAAGAATTAATTTTTGTTCCTCAGTTAATTCTTGACTTATG
>JAYEIA010000306.1:0-5592 GCA_034659855.1 Bacteroidota bacterium | reverse complement strand
GAATATACTTGTAGAGTCTTTTCAGCGGCATTGAAATGGATCGTGAAAATTGCCAAATCAAGATAATAAGCAAAGCACCAAACCCGATTATAAACAGGTAAACTGATTTTTTTATCCCTTTCATTGATAGAGCATGAGCTTCAGCGGTATGCTTCACTATTTGTTCCATTTGTGGATCAATTTTATGAATTTCATCTCTAATTTTTCCTTCTAATCCTTTCTTATAGGTAATCCCCAGCTGCTTATCAACTTTTCTTAAAGCAATAAATTTAGTTTTGAAATTATTGATGTGCTCCGAAAATTCCTTTGAAACAAATAATGACTTTTCAATTCGAACACTGTCAGTTTCCAGATCCAACACCATAGTTGAACTGTCAACAGGCAGTATAGCGTTCTTCGGGTTTTCTCCGGAAAGTAAATCGCTCAATTCTGTAAAGCTGTATAAAAAGTCAGTATAAAAAGACAAGTCTCGTGTACTTAAATAGGCCCTGCTTTGAGCCTGCATACGACTCGAATAGTCTTTTAAGATTTTATTGTCAGCCAGCTCAATACACGCATTTGAAGAATTATTCATTTCCCCTATTATTCCTGCATGCTCTGAGCCTCTGGCAAATGTTTTTTTAACTAATTCTTGGAATATAGTTGCGTAAGCATCTTTATAATTACTGATATTCAAATAATTATCATTCAGATTTAATTCTGAAGTAATTTCATTATTTTGCAGTTCTTTGATAATCTCGGTGAATTTTTCAGAAGCAGCCTCATGTTTTTTTATGTAAACATTTTCTCCGGTTGTAAAAAAAGCCGGATCTTCAGAGTATCTTAACAAAAAATGTTGTTCGAAACGTCTGAGGTTTAGATATGAAATATTCAAATCATCAATTTGGGCACGATAATTTCTGTAATTCTCCACTTGTTTTAAAGTGTTAAGAAAGAAACCCGTAATCAAAATCAAAATCAAGATAATAATACCCAACAACAGGTAAAACCTTGATCGTATAGTCAGATTTCTGATAGAAATTTTCATAAATTAATTCGTATAAACCTCTCTTAAAGCATAAAAGTAAAATGATTATTACAAATATAAAAAAAAATGTAACATTTACTTTATATTTTTATGCTTGTTTCTATATTTGACATTTTAATTAATACAAATATTATGCTTTATCCGTTAAAGTTCCGACCTATTTTCAAAGAAAAGCTTTGGGGCAGTCAAAACCTAAATAAATTATCAAAAAAAGTACCCTTTGAGAAAACCGGGGAATCGTGGGAAATTTCAGGCATAGAGAATAATTTATCTGTTGTTTCGAACGGTGCTTTAGCAAATAATAACATTCTCAATATTCTAAAACAATTTGAAGCCGGATTGGTGGGAAAGAAAAACTTTTCTGAATTTGCTCATACCTTTCCGCTGCTTATAAAATATATTGATGCCGATGATGATTTGTCGGTACAAGTGCATCCGGATGATAAGCTGGCCTTAAAACGGCACAACGAAAACGGGAAGAATGAAATTTGGTATATTGTGGAGGCGAAAGAAGGGGCTGAAATAATTATCGGTATGAATGGTATTTCATCCCAATCGGAATTTGAATACCACACCAATCAGGGGACGCTTCCAAAATATTTACAAAAAGTTAAGGTAAAAAAAGGGGAGTTTTATTTTGTACCGGCGGGTACTGTTCACTCTATAGGCCAAGGAATATTGATTGCCGAAATTCAACAACCGTCTGACCTTACCTATAGAATTGATGACAGAAACAGAAAAGACAAACACGGAAATTTTCGAGAACTGCATACCAATCTTGCTAAAGATGCCATAGACTATACAGCTAAACCGGGTGGTTCCGTAAAATATAACCGAATTCCGGACCGGCAAAATAAGGTAATCGGTACCGATTTTTTCTCGATAAACTTTATAAATCTGCAACAAAGCCTTGATTTAAACTATGAACAAAGAGACAGCTTTACTGTACTCATGTGCACAGAGGGTAAATACTACTTAGCTTATAACTCTGCGACAATAGAAATTAAAAAGGGGGATACATTATTGGTGCCGGCGGTCATGGATAAATTAAATTTATATACCGACGGCAAGGCTCAAATTATTGAAATTTTCAAATAGCTTGCCTCGCTAAAATACGACGATGCAGTTAAAATCAATAAAATTGAATATTATAGGAATATTAAATCAACATAAATATTATAAAAATGAAAAAAATTAAATTATTATCCTTATTGATTATAATTACATCAGCAAGTTTGGCACAAACTAACGTAAACGGCGAACAAACAGGAATATGGTATGCATCAAACTCACCCTATCTTGTAACAGGCGATTTAATAGTGCCGGCAAATCAGACACTAACAATAGAATCCGGAGTAACAGTCAATTTTCAAGGTCATTATAAAATGACTGTAACCGGCAAATTAGAAGCAATAGGAACAATATCAGACACAATTTATTTCACAACTGATAATCACACCGAAGGTTGGGGCGGAATTGTTTTTGATGAAGCAACAGACATCAGCTCAATGTCTTTTTGTAAATTTGAATACGGAAAAACACTTTCAAGTGATGAATACCCTGATATGCACGGTGGAGCTGTAAAATTAATAACTTCCAATATGGTTTGTTCAAATTGTGTATTCTCAAATAATAGTTCTTTGCCAAGCGAAGGAATGGGTGGAGCTATATATGCCATTAATACCGGAGACATTGCGGGAGAAACTTTAACTACAATAACTGATTGCAAATTTGTAAATAACGAATGTTACAGCGAAGGTGGTGCAATAAAATTTACTTCCGACGGATATACGGAAATTACAAATTGTGAATTTATTGAAAATAATTGTAATTATGGTGGTGGTGCAATATCAGGATATGGTGTTGTTGGTACAAAAATGACAAAATGTCTTTTTGAGAATAATTATACGATGTATTCAAATGGTGGTGCAATACACATGCTTGGCTATGGAAATACTATGTTCTTTGAAAATTGTACAATTACAGAAAACGAAGCTGCTACCGGCGACGGAGGAGGAGTGTATATTGTAAATGGAGTTATTGATTTTGTAAATTGTATTGTTTATAATAATTCTGCTGCGTATGGTGGTGTTCAAGGAGACAATATCTATGTAAGCCCTGATGGTTCTACGGCTACAATAAATTACTGCAATGTTATTATGCCTGAATATGGTTCGTCCGGTTCAAATAACATTAACGAAGACCCCTTATTTGTTAATGCCGCAAATGGAGACTTTCATCTGCAAGAGACTTCGCCTTGTATTGATGCCGGTACAGATATTGGCTTGCCTTTTATTGGCGACGCACCGGATATGGGTTGTTTTGAATTTGAAGAACCAAATAGTATAAACAAAGTTTTTTTTACAGAGAATTTTATTTATCCAAACCCTACAAGCGGTATTTTAAACTTTGAATTTGCCAATACTAACATTCAAAAATTAACAATTTCTGATATAACAGGAAAACAGATAATTGAAAAGGAAAATATTCAACAAAACGAAACGATTGATTTATCAAGTTTTGTAAATGGTATTTATATCATTAAAACTCAAACAGATAAAGAAATATTAACAACTAAAATCGTGAAAGAATAATATGTTTTTAACACATTCTGAAAAGACAAGTGCAGGCGTTGTGCGTAACTTGAAACGACAATGCAATAATTTCCATTGTGCTGAATTGAAACATTTTACTTTCAAATCCTGCACCTGCGTTTAGCATTTTTCGTTATTCCGCAAAAAGAAGGAGACTAACCGGGGTCAAAACGACTTCGGTCAATATTATATTTTGACCTGTACTAAACTGTAAAAAATCTCTCAACAATTACCAAATACAGATTCAATAAATTGACAAGTAAACGCAAATAATTTTTCCTATACTTTAAACGGTTAATAATTTGACTTTTACAAAGAGTGTATTTGTTGAATAGCAAGGTATTGTATCATTAAATAATTAAACCATTTAAAGTATAATTGAATATCCATGAAAACAACAATTGCCGTAATAGTGATTTTAACAATTTTCAGTTCGGCCGACTACTATATCTACACTCGAACAATGCAAGCCTTTGACGCTGTAATATCCCCGTCATGGGTAACTTTAATCGTATTTTTATTCTTTATTACGGCATTGCCGGTGGGCAAAATAATTGAACAGTTCTCTATTGGCCCTCTTAGTAATACCTTGGTTACTATCGGTTCTTTTACTTTTGGGTTTTTATTTTATGCCTTATTAATTAGTGTCTGAACGGAAATACACAAAATTAGAAATGTTTTTTTTTGCGATATTTCTATTTTTTTTAATTCACTGATACAGTGGCATCTCCAAATTAAAAAAAATAAAAATCTCATCAAAAAAAACTCATTTCGTAAAATTCGTCTATTTCCGTTCAGACACTAATTATTATTTTTATTGACTTTCTGCGAGTCCTCAATTTTATTCTGCCGATATTTCCGGAGTTTATTCGAGCTAATATCAGCCAAGTGAAACTTCTCACAGGTATTATATCCGGTTTGGTTATTACCCGTATAGTACTTTTCGGATATCTCAATACCATGCAACCAAGAATTACAACTCTTGACATTTCCATTGAAAAGCCCAAAGGTTTTCAATGAGAATTAAAAATTGCTGCCGTCAGCAACATCCACCCGGGAACAATCGTCAGTCATTCAAAAACCGAACGCTTGATAAACGAAATTAATAAGCTGTCGCCGGACTTGGTATTAATTGCCGGCGATATAATTGATGATAACATCAAGGTCGTAAAACATAAAAAATTACTGAAACATTTTAAAGACTTATCTCCAAAATACGGAATTTATGCCTGTCCCGGAAACCATGAATATATCAGCCGTGCAAATCATGACTTTGAATACTTTGCACAATACGGGATTAATTTTTTAAAAGATTCTGTAATAACTATCGACAACCAATTTGTACTGATAGGGAAAGACGACATAGCCAACCCCAAAGCCGACACGACTGAATTTCTAAAATCGTTGCCGGAAGAGACAGATTTCAGCTTGCCGGTAATATTTATGAATCATCAGCCGTACAATTTGCCTGAAACAGCAAAATATCCTATCGACTTTCAACTCTCAGGGCATACACACCGCGGACAAGTTTGGCCTTTGAATTTGTTAACCTCATTAATATTTGAGCAAGATTGGGGATATCTAAAAAAGGAAGACACACACTTTTATATTTCTTCGGGCTACGGTACAGCTGTGCTTCCAATGAAAATCGGAAGTCCTTCCGAAATTATTGATTTAAGAATTACCAATAAGTGAGTTTAAAAAGTTTAAAAGTTGAAAGTTTGTAAAGTTAATTATTTGATATTGAGCAAATTATGTGGAATTACTATATTTTAATAACTGTCTGAATATTAGACAAATAACACTTTTAACTTTAAACCTTTATACTTTTTATACTGAACCTCGCTCGCGCGCGTTTGCAACGCGTGCGACTAACCCGCTCGCGCGCGTTTGCAACGCGTGCGACTAATACTGTCGATACGAACAAAAACAATATCTTTGTAAGCGAATTAAAAAATAAACATAATTTTT
>JAYEIA010000305.1:0-5618 GCA_034659855.1 Bacteroidota bacterium | reverse complement strand
CAATATTATTCCTTTCATTTTTATTTTTTTTGAGAATTATACTTTAAATTGTTTTATTATTTAATGATACAATATCTTGCTATTCAACAAATACACTCTTTGTAAAAGTCAAATTATTAACCGTTATAAAGTATATATTATTTTTTCTGTTATTTCTTTATAGAGTCCGGTCTAAAACGTATGTTTTATTTTAGTAAAACAAGTTATGTATTTAATTATCACAGTTTTATAAATTATTTACAATTAACTTAAAACTCTTATTTATAGCACTTTAATTTTATAACTTTTTAAACTGATCACTTTATAGATTTAAAATATTCAATTGTTTTTAACAGACCTTGATCCAGTTTTATTTTGGGTTCCCAATCAATAACTTTTTTTGCCAATGAAATGTCCGGTTTTCGCTGCATTGGGTCATCTTCGGGCAATGGTTTGTAAATAATTTTTGACTTTGAACCGGTTAATCCCATAATTTTTTGGGCCAATTCTAAAATAGAAAATTCTATGGGGTTTCCAATATTAATCGGCCCGATAAAAGTGTCCGGCGTGTTCATCACACGAATCATCGCTTCAACCAAATCATCGACATATTGAAAACTTCGGGTCTGAACCCCCTTCCCGTATATTGTAATATCATCATTATTTAATGCTTGCATAATAAAATTTGAAACTACCCGGCCGTCATTCGGGTGCATTCTCGGTCCGTAGGTATTAAAAATTCGAATAATTTTTATCCGTACATTGTTTTGCTTATTATAATTAATGAACAAAGTTTCGGCCACCCGTTTCCCTTCATCATAGCATGCTCTGGCACCGATTGGGTTTACATTTCCCCAATACGACTCCGGTTGGGGATGAATTTCAGGGTCTCCATATATCTCGCTTGTAGAAGCTTGCAGGATTTTTGCTCCTTTACGCTTTGCCAATCCCAGCATATTGATGGCTCCGCTTACCGAAGTTTTTACCGTTTTAATGGGATTGTGACTGTAATGAACCGGAGACGCCGGGCAGGCTAAGTTATAAATCTCGTCAACCTCAGCATAAAAGGGCATGGTAACATCATGTCGTATTAACTCAAAATACGGATGATCGAGTAAATGGACTATATTTTTTTTATCGCCGGTAAAAAAATTATCGACGGCAATGACCTCATGGCCTTCATTCAAAAGTCTTTCACAAAGGTGAGAACCGACAAATCCGGCTCCGCCGGTGACTAATATTGATTTCATAAACTCTGTCTGTAGTATTTTGTAATTCTATATTTGTGCAAAATAATAAAAAAAGAGCGTCTTCAAATAATAAATATTTAAAGACACTCTGAACTCTGCAATTTTATGGTATTTTTAGTTAATTTCTTCCAATACTAAAATACTCAAACCCATGCTCTCTGACTTCCTCCGGATTATAGATATTTCTTCCGTCAAAAATAACTTTATTTTTCATGAGCTTAGAAGTGATCTTGTAATTTAATATTCTAAACTCAGTCCACTCCGTAACAAGTAATAGGGCGTCAGCATCATCCAGGGCTTCATGCTTGTCGTTTACATAATCAACTAAACCTCCGATTTTTCGTTTGGCTTCATCCATGGCAACCGGATCGTAGGCCACAACCTTTGCTCCCATAGCTTTAAGCTGCTGAGCTATAACTATTGCAGGAGCCTCTCGCATGTCATCAGTATTGGGTTTAAACGATAATCCCCACATGGCAATTTTCTTTCCTTTCAAATCATTCTTAAAATATTTCTTCAGCTTTCTTACCAATGTTGATTTTTGTTTTTCATTGACTGATTCTACTGCTTTTAAAATTTCCAGTGAATGACCTTTTTGATCAGAGGTTTTTATCAAAGCTTTTACATCTTTAGGAAAACAAGATCCGCCATAGCCTGTGCCGGCATATATAAAACTGTATCCTATTCGGGAATCACTCCCGATACCTTTCCTTACGTTAGTAACATCAGCACCGACAATCTCACATAAATTGGCGATATCATTCATGAAACTGATTTTTGTTGCCAACATAGCATTGGCAGCATACTTAGTCATTTCAGCCGAAGGAATATCCATTGAGATAACCGGATGTCCGTTTAAAACAAATGGATTATATAAACGATTCATTATTTTTTCTGCCTTTTCTGATTCTGTTCCGACGACTATTCGGTCCGGCTTCATAAAATCATCAACGGCACTGCCTTCTTTCAAAAACTCAGGATTGGAAGCTACATCAAATCTTAAATCAGAGTTTCGCTTATCCAATTCATCTTGAATGGCTTGTTTTACTTTTGTTGCCGTGCCTATAGGTACGGTACTTTTGGTTACAAATACCAAATAACCGGTCATGTAACGTCCGGTTTCACGGGCTACACTCAAAACATACTGTAAATCTGCACTCCCGTCTTCATCAGGAGGAGTTCCCACGGCCGAGAATACGACTTCACAGCCGGCTAATGTTTCTTTCAACGATGTCGTAAATTCTAATCTTCCGTTTTCAATGTTCCGGTCCAACAGGGCTTGTAACCCGGGCTCCCATATTGGAAGCTTGCCTTGTTTCAATCCGTCTATTTTTTGTTTGTCGATATCTACACATTTAACCGATATCCCGGCTTCGGCAAAACAGGTTCCGGACACTAAACCCACGTAGCCGGTACCTATTATTGAAATATTCATAACTATATATTTATGTTAATAATTTTTTGCAAAGTAATAATTAAATCATATCCAAACAAAGAGAAATATCATAAATACAATAAAAAAAACTATGAAATATACAGCAGTAATGCTTTATTTTCGGTTAAACAGAGCAAATTTTGACATTACTCGTAATTTAGCACAAAATATCAATCAGTAGATAAAGTAATCTCACAACTCACTAAAAAACAGACAAATTTGTGTGGGAAAGTCAAAAGAAATGTTATTTTTGCACTTTCAAATTATACACGATATAAAGTCTAACTTATTAAATTTTAAAGATTAAGAATTATGAGCGAAAAAATTGACAAAACAAACGAGGAAAATCAAGAAGTTGATAACCTTAAAGAAACTACTGACAAAAAGCAGAATGACGAAAAAAAGGAAGCGATAACTTCCGAAAAAGAATCTGCTGAAAAAGCAGAAGAAACTGAAAAGAAAGCTGAAGACACAGAACAGACTGAAAAGAAAGATGATGAGTCAAAACAAACAATTACGGAAAATTTAAATCCGGAAAATGAATCCACAATGGATTTTGATTGGGACTCTGCTTCTTCTGATATTGATGATTACTCGGTCAAAGAACGAACACAAATGGCAGATGTGTACAGCAATACACTTTCCACAATCAATGAAAAAGAGATTGTTGACGGTTCTGTTGTAAGTGTTTCAGACCGTGAGGTTGTAATCAATATTGGTTATAAATCTGAAGGTGTAGTAAATAAGAACGAATTCCGCTATAACGAAGACCTTGCAAAAGGTGACACGGTAGAAGTATATATCGAAAGTCAGGAAGACCGTGAGGGACAACTTATTTTATCTCACAAGAAAGCCAGAACACTCAACGCCTGGAAAAACATTAACAATGCTCACGAAGAAGACAGAATACTCAAAGGGTATATTAAGTGCAGAACTAAAGGTGGTATGATTGTAGATGTTTTTGGAATTGAAGCATTCTTACCGGGTTCGCAAATTGATGTTAAGCCAATTAGAGACTATGATGCATTTGTTGATAAAACAATGGAATTCAAAGTCGTTCAAATTAATAAAGAGTACAAAAACGTAGTTGTATCTCATAAAGCTCTTATTGAAGCTGAACTTGAGGAACAAAAACAAAAAATTATTGAGCAACTGGAAAAAGGACAGGTACTCAAAGGTATGGTGAAAAATATCACTTCATACGGAGTATTTATTGACCTTGGTGGTGTTGACGGTTTAATTCATATTACTGACCTTTCATGGGGGCGAATCAATCACCCGGAAGAAGTTGTTGAATTAGATCAAGAACTTAATGTTGTAATTTTAGATTACGATGAAAATAAAAAGCGTATTGCTTTAGGACTTAAACAATTAGAACCACATCCATGGGACTCATTGGATCCTGACCTTAAGGTCGGAGATCATATCAAAGGTCGTGTTGTTGTAATAACAGATTATGGTGCTTTTGTTGAAATTAAACCGGGAGTTGAAGGTTTGGTACACGTTTCGGAAATGAGCTGGTCTCAACATTTGAGAAGTGCTCAAGACTTCCTGAATGTAAATGATGAAGTTGAAGCAGAGATTTTGACATTAGACCGAGAAGAACGAAAAATGTCTCTCGGTATGAAACAATTGAAGCCTGATCCATGGGAAAATATTGTTGAGAAATATCCTGTAGGAAGTAAGCATAAAACTAAAGTGAAGAATTTCACAAACTTTGGAATTTTTGTTGAATTGGAAGAAGGTGTTGACGGTCTAATACACATTTCAGACCTTTCATGGACTAAGAAAGTAAAACACCCGGCAGAATTCACAAAAATTGGTGAAGAGATTGAAGTTGTCGTTCTTGATGTTGATTCCGAAGGAAGAAAATTGAGTCTTGGTCACAAGCAACTTGAAGAGAATCCATGGGATGTATTTGAAACACTCTTTAAAGAAAGAAGTATACACGAAGGTACCGTTGTAAATATTGGCTCTAAAGAGGCAATAATTGCTCTTCCGTATGGTGTTGAAGGTATTTGTTACCTGAAAAACCTTAAGAAAGAAGAGGGAGAATCAATGGCTGCTGAAGAGAAAGCAGAGTTTAAAGTTTTAGAATTTAAGAAGGATTCTAAAAAAATTGTTGTTTCTCACGTGCATAGTTACAAGAAAGATCTTTCGACCGGATCAAAGAGCAAAAAACCTGATATTGAATCAACTACACTTGGTGATATTTCAAATTTATCTCAACTCAAAGATGAACTTTCAGGGAATAAAGACGATTAAATTTTTGATCTCTTTTTAAATATTTTAAACGAATGGAGGATATTTTATCCTTCATTCGTTTATTTTTTATATATTCGTAGTATAATAGTGACTAAAAAAGACTTGAATGGAAGATAAATACGTTATCAGAAAAAACGACAATCACACGTATATCAAGATATACTCCGAAAAACTTGATACAACGGTTGCGCCGGACTTTAAATCTGAATTGGTAATGATTGCCGGCAAAGGCGAAAAAAATATTATTCTGGATCTCAGTAGTACACAATACTGTGACTCTTCCGGGCTTAGTGCAATTTTGGTTGCCAACAGACTGTGCAACAATGCCAAAGGAAAGTTAGTACTTACCGGGCTTAATCAAGCTGTAGAACGCCTCATTTCTATTTCTCAACTCGATTCTGTTTTAGAAATTCACGATAATCCGGAGAAAGCTCAAATGGTTATTAACTAATTCATTATGCGATTTGAGTTGACTATATTGGGCAGTAATGCAGCACTTCCGACTTCTGACAGTATTTCCTCTTCACAGATATTAAGGGTTAACAATCGAAATTACTTAATTTCCTTTTTTTACACCAAAAATACAAAATTCTGAACTTATTGTGATATGTAGAAATTTAAGTATATACTTAAAATCATCTATTCCATTATATAAAGCTCTTGCCCTTCTAGGAAATAGTTATGAAAAC
>JAYEIA010000304.1:0-23081 GCA_034659855.1 Bacteroidota bacterium | reverse complement strand
CGGTATCTTCAAGAAAAATTAACGGTTGCCCGGTCCAGCCGGCACCTGACCAAGTTAGAATTTTACCTCCGACTCCGGTTTGACCGGTTCCCAACTTAACAGAGTTAACCAATTCCAAATTACTTGGTGCTTTGTCCCCGTGGTAGTTACGTTCAAAATTTCCCATAAAAGTAGGCAATACGACGGTTGTATGCTCATGAACGGCAGGGTATCTTTCTGAGCTGCTAATTGTTTGCGGTAATTCGTCAGTAGATTTATGACAACTTAAAGTACTGAAAAGTAAACTGAACAACAGCAAAAAAAAAGCTTCCCGACTTTTAGTCGAAAAGCTTAATTTGGTATATATCATATTTATATTATTCAAAAACATGAGTATTTGCAGTTTCAGAACTTTTTATCATCTCTTCATACTCATCATCGGTCAAATCATTAAAATAAAAATTCAATGGGTTAACCCATTTCCCGTTTATTCTGACTTCATAATGAAGGTGAGGAGCCGTTGAAAGTCCGGTGTTTCCTACCAATCCGATGACATCACCGCGTTTTACTTTTTGTCCGGGTCTGACCAGTATTTTTGATAAGTGCCCATACACTGTAACATATCCGTACCCATGATTAATTCTGACATGGTTTCCGTAGCCACCGGCACGACCTGTTCTGAATACTACACCGTCTCCCGGTGCATAAATTTTTGTTCCGGTTGGTGCGGTTAAATCTATTCCTGTATGCATTTTCATCACATGGTGTATCGGATGAAATCTCATTCCGAACGCTGATCCGAAACGTGTAAGATCTTTGATAGCTATAGGCTGAATAGCCGGAATACAAGCGGCCATTTTGTCTTTATTTGCAACAATTTCTGCTATTTCATTATACGATTCTGATTGTACAACCATTCGTCGCATATTCTCTTCTAATTTTGAATGTGCAAAAATTAATAAGTTTGCATTCATGTAGCTGTCTAAAGTTCTGTATTTTTCGGAACCACCAATACCAACATTTCTTTTGGCATCCGACAGCGATTCAATCCCATATATTACTCTGTACAACTCGTCATCTTTGCTTTGAAGTTCATCTAAGTTTTGACTTGTGGTTTCTAAATCGTCATTTAAGATTTGGTAATTAAACTTCAAGTTATTGAGTCGATCTTGCTTTTTTGCTACAACCGGAGATGTGATATACGGCGAAACCAATATAAATACAAATATTCCTATTACAGCGGAAGTTAATACTATCGGAACAATTTTTTTGAAGAGTAATTCACTAATATTGTGTTCAATTTTTTCAAAACTCAAAGTTTCTCTGTTGAACTTATATTTATACTTAGACATTTTAAATAATTTTTGTGAAAAAAAAGATTGGCCTGATACTTTTTGACCAAATAAACAATGTCAACGCCAACAAAGTTAACTAATAAATCCTATTTTGCAAATTTTTAACGAACTAACTAACCATCTGTCATAAGCCTCCATAGTTTTCAACAAGCAAGCTTATTGTACTGCAAGCGTTTATAAACATTTGTTAGTAACTAAACATTCTTCAGCCTTGCAACTAACTTGCAATCAATAAAGCAATAATCAGACCATTTCAGAGCAAAAAGGACAAAGTGTACAATTTATTTTATTAATTACCTTTATACAACTGCCGGTAACTATTAGATTTTTTGAAAACCTGTAAATTCTCGGAGTACTTCAGGTATAGTAATTCCTGTATCTGTTTGATTATTTTCGAGCAAAGCAGCAATAATTCGCGGAAGTGCCAAAGCACTGCCGTTTAATGTATGAGGAATTTGTGTTCCCTTGTTGTCATTTCCTTTATACCTTAATTTAAGCCTGTTGGCTTGAAAACTTTCAAAATTAGAAACAGAACTCACCTCCAGCCATTTCTGTTGTCCGGCAGACCACACTTCAAAATCAAAAGTAAGGGCTGAAGTAAAGCCTAAATCACCACCGCATAGCCTTACAATCCTGTATGGTAACTCAAGTTTTACCAAAAGACCTTCCACATAACTCACCATATCGTCAAGCGTTTTATACGACATTTCGGGCCGGGCAATTTGAACGATTTCAATCTTATCAAACTGATGCAAACGATTAAGACCTCTGACATCTTTCCCGTACGAACCGGCTTCTCGTCGGAAGCAAGCACTGTAACCGCACATTTTAATCGGCAGCTCATCTTCTTTAATTATGGTGTCCCGATACAAATTAGTTAAAGGTACTTCGGCCGTAGGAATCATGTAGAGTTTATCTTCTTTCATTTCATACATTTGCCCTTCTTTATCGGGCAGTTGTCCGGTACCGAGCCCCGAGGCCTCATTGACCATTAATGGCGGAACAATTTCTGTATAGCCTTCTTTTTCGGCCTCGCGAAGAAAGAAGTTAATCAGAGCTCTTTGTAACTTTGCTCCTTTACCTTTGAATACCGGAAAGCCGGCACCGGTTATTTTATTTCCGGCTTCAAAATCAATAATGTCATAATCCACCGCCAAGTCCCAATGGGGTTTCCCCTCAAAATCTTTAATTTCCGGGCCGCCCGTACGGATGAGTTCATTATCTTCGTCGGTTTTGCCGGCAGGCACCGAAGGGTGTGGAATGTTGGGAATATCTAAAAGCAATTCGGTAAGTTCATCTTTTACGGTCTTGAGCTTTTCGTTAAGCCCTTTTAAGTCATTTTTAAGATCTGTGGCCTTTTGCTTGGCTTGACCGGCTTCTTGCTGTTTACCTTCTTTATACAGCTGTCCGATAAGTTTAGCCGTCTTATTTGACTCTGCAGCTATGTTATCATACTCCGTTTTTAATTGTTTTCTTTCAGCATCTTTTTCTTCAGCCTTTTTCAACAGCTCGGAAAAATCTTTATTTCTGACAGTAAGCAATTCAGAAAGTTCTTTCGTTTGATTTCTTATTCGATCCGGGAATAGCATATTTTTAAAAATTACAATGAACAAAGAAACCCGTTCTTCACTTTTGTGAATAAACGGGTATATGATTTAAACTCAGCCAAACCATCAGTTGAACGTTTGGCCGATGAGTGTATTAGTCTTCAAAGGGAAGAACTGAAACGAATGATCTGTTTCCTGCTTTCTTTCTGAAAGTTACCGTCCCGTCAATCAATGCATAAAGCGTATCATCTTTACCTCTTCTTACATTGTCACCCGGGTGATGCTTTGTTCCTCTTTGACGAACAATAATATTTCCGGCTCTTGCGCTTTGCCCGCCGTATAACTTAACACCTAATCTTTTACTTATCGAATCTCTGCCGTTTCTTGTACTACCGGCTCCTTTTTTATGTGCCATGTTTGTATTATTTTAAAATTATTCAGAAATGATATCTTCAATTTGAATTTCAGTGAACTGCTGTCTGTGTCCGTTCATTTTTTGGAAACCTTTTCTGCGTTTCTTTTTGAACACCATAACTTTATCTCCTTTGAGGTGTTGGAGAACTTTTGCAGAAACTTTACTTCCTTTTACCACGGGAGTACCTACTTTAATGTCTCCGTCGGTATCTGTAAGTAAAACTCGGTCTAACTCAATTTGATCCCCTTCTTTTTGGTCTAATCTGTGGACAAATAACTTTGAGTCTTTCTCTACCTTAAACTGTTGTCCGGCGATTTCTACGATTGCGTACATTTTCTGTTATTTTGGGTTTGAGAGGCGGCAGTATATCATATTCTGCTCTTTTTAGCCTTCGAAACTTTATTTTCAGGTTTGCAAAAGTAAGAAAACTTTAGACTCCGGCAAAAATACTTTTACTAATTTGTTGAATTTATTCAATTAAATATTATTCCATTCTTTTGCCGTTGCCAAAATGTTAAAAAAAGTCATTCTCCCCTATGAAATAACTTCTTGTTCCTGCATTTGAACTATCATATCTTCAATAGTCTGTTCCAGAGGGGTGTACTTTAATCCTAATTGTTTTTTACTCTTCTGAGTATTTAGTTTTATAGGGTAGCCCACATTCCGCTTGATAAACTTTCCGGTAAGCCCAAACATCCACCCCACCATATAAAGCATAAATTTTGGCGACTCGGTAATCGGCAATCTGTATCTTTTGCCGTACAAATTTTTTATAATTTGAGAAAATTCAAAGACTGTAATCACTCTTTCGGCCAAGATATACCTCCCTTTTGATTCTTTATTTTCAAGAGCTAAAATGTGTGCCTTGGCAACATCTCTTACATCTACAAATCCAAAAGTTAACAAGGGTGCCCCCATCTGATATTTTCCTCGAAGCATATCTTTCATAAAACTGAGGCTTCCCGACTGTGATGTTTCCGATAGTGAAGGCCCCATAACAAATGACGGATTTATGACCGCTAACTCCCAAGCATCCTGCTTCTCATAGATACTCCAAGCTTCTTTTTCTGCCGTAACTTTTGAATATGAATACGGCTGATGTTCGATACTGCTTGAGGTATTATAATGTTCTTCGGTAAATTCTTCTATACCAATCTCCTGCATGTCAATATTATCTCCATGAACAGCTGCTACACTGGAGGTTAATATGACTTTTTTGACCGTTCCTGATTTTGTGGCCGCCCCCAATACGTTTTTAGTTCCTTCAAGTGCCGGCTCAACCAATTCTTTAACAGCATCATCAAATTTTAATTTAAAAGGCGAAGCCACATGGAATATTGCACTGCAACCTTTGGCCGCCTCATCAAAGGAGCCTTTTACAAGCAAATCGGCCTGGAAGATCTCCAAGGTTCCGGAAGACAAATTGGCTGCATCTGTTAAATACTCAAATTTTGATTTGTAGCCGGCATCTCTCACCGCAAGTTTAACGTGATAACCTTTTTCCAATAGTTGCTCTGTTATGTGAGTCCCGATGTATCCTGTTCCGCCGGTTATTAATACGGTGTTTTTCATAATATTTTAGATTAATTTATACAAAAATACAAAATTTAGCCAAACAAAAAATGTTAAAATTTACAAATTACAAAAAAATACTCCTTATTTTGCAATTACAAACAAGCTGTTATGAGAAACTTTGCTTTATTATTGCTGACGGGAATAATTTTTACTCAAACATTATCGGCACAAAAAAAGAAGAAAATTGAGTATAATTCGGATGTGCTTTATACCACTGAATTGCTCGGGCCAAAAATAAAAATACTTACCGGGCATGTCGTTTTCTACCATGAAAACTCAACCATGTCGTGCGACAGTGCATTGTTTAACATCAGCAAAAACTTATTTGATGCCTTTGGAAATATTAAGGTTATAAAACCCACGGAGGAAGATACTGTTTTTCTGTATGGAGATACGCTTCACTACAACGGAAATTTAAAAATTGCCAAAGTAAGAAACCGGGTCAGTTTATTACAGGACAGTTTGAGGTTATATACTGACAGCATTGACTATGACTTAAATAAAGATTTGGGGTATTACTCCAACGGCGGCACCACTATTAACGGGCAAGATACATTAAGTAGTATATTCGGCTATTATTATGCCAACCGGAAAGAGTTATTTTTTAAAGAGGATGTGATAATTAACAATCCACGTTTTGAAATGTTTTCCGACACCCTTCGTCATAATACAGAGAAACGCATCAGCTATTTTCTCGGACCGACGGAAATATACAGCGAAGAGAATTATATCTACTGCGAAAACGGATGGTACGATCATAACAAGCATCAGTCGGAGTTTTCAAAAAATGCTTTACTGCAAAATGAGGAACAATCCATCAAAGGACAATTAATTTCATACGACAGAAATAAAGGTATAGGCATTGCTCATCAAGATGTAGAAATTAACGACAGTACTCAGAATATTATCCTTCAGGGAAATTACGGTTACTACAATGAAAAAACGGAGTTTTCTTTGTTGACCGACAGTGCTGTTTTTATCCAAATCACATCAACAGATTCGTTGTTTCTGCATGCCGATACCATTAAGAGTTCTCAGATAACAGAAAAAACCGAAAATAATGATAGTATTGAAAGCAAGTACCGCTTGATTCAAGCTTATAATAAAGTAAAAATATACAAATCAGATTTTCAGGCAAAATGTGACTCCTTGGTTTACTCATTCAGAGATTCAATAATGGAAATGCACAATAATCCGGTGATATGGTCGGACGAAAATCAGCTCACAGCGGATTTCATAAAGGTACTTACCGTAAACAGAGAAGTGGATCAAGTAAATATGGAAACTAATTCATTTATTATTTCGGAAAGCGACTCTTTGCGATATAACCAAATAAAAGGCAACCGAATGATCGGGTTTGTTCGAGAACGAGAGCTTAAACGCGTGGATGTTTTTGAAAACGGAGAATCTTTATATTTTCTGAAAGATGATGCCGACTTACTTATTGGGTCTAATCATATTAGGTGTAAGAATATGAAAATTTATCTTGAAGATCAGGAAATTGATAAGATTTGGTTTTTTGAAAACCCTGAAGCCGTCATGAAACCGCCCAACAGTTTGAGTGCCTCGGAAAAAAATCTGATTGGTTTTCGCCGGGAGGGAAAGCAGCGTCCAAAGTCCAAGGAAGACATTTTTAACTGGATTGAACCGCCGGTAAAAGAAGAGGCTGTGGATGACAATTCCGACAAGGAAAAGAGTATTGACATTTTTGGTGAAGAAGATAAATCGCCGAAAAACTCCATAGATACTTCGGAGAGTATAGACGATATAAGAAAGTAAGCCTCACTGCTTTTTCTTGTATACAAAATGCATTATCGCTCCTCTTTCTTAGGTCCGGCGAGCCTTTTATATGCAATATTCTGTACAATAAGTTGGCAATATCACTGTTAATGATGCGTGAAATAACCTAAGCTTAGGCAAAAAAAAGTGCCGTCAATAAAATTATTGACAGCACATTATAAAATATTCATATACCGGGTTTATTCTTCATACTGAATAACTTCTACCGGGCAACCTTCGGCTGCTTCGATGATATCATCTTTATTTGCTGCGAAGTCCGCTCCTTCTTTTACTTCCGATACATCATCTACCTCAAAAACCTCGGAGCAAACTTCTTCACATAATCCACAAGAAATACAGCCTTCTTCAATCCATACTTTTTTCATATTATTAGTTTTTTAATTGTCAAAAATTTATCGAACTCTAAATCATGTGAGTTGTCGATATTTATAAAATTCTCGGCAAAAATATTATTAATTTTATAAAAAACAAGAGTTTATTTAGAATGATTATAAATAATAGAAATTATTTTTCTTAAGTTTTAATTATCAGCCTGTTACTTTCACTGCTAAAAAATTTAGAAATTTGATGTTGTATTTTTTACATCGGAAAAAATGCAAAGCCTGCATTTGAAAGATATACCGCAGGGTACAGAATACGGAAATAAATACTTTATTTTTCTTGCGAATTTTTAGCGAAACCACAACTTACTTCTATTCATATGATTATAAAACATTGAAGCTCTGGTTTTAGAATAGAGGTGTTTTTTTGAATATGAAGATTATTAGGCTTTTACAAACAACATGCTCAACCTCCGAAAAAACAACGTCATTTTAAACTATAGCCAACATCGAGTTGTTTTAAAATTCAGAGTTACATGCCCAACAACTCTTCTATGATACGATCTTCTGTGATACCTTCAGCCTCGGCCTTATAATTTCGAACGATTCGATGCCGGAGAACCGGTTTGGCAACGGCTTTAATATCTTCAATATCCGGAGAATATTTGCCGCTGATTGCAGCATGCGTTTTTGCTCCGATTATCAGATATTGAGAGGCTCTGGGACCGGCACCCCACTCTATATAATCATTCGTAATTTTTGCTGCTTTGGATGTTCCGGGGCGGGTCATTACGGCCAAATTAACGGCATACTTCAAGACATTGTCGTTAACCGGCAATTTTCGAATCAACTCCTGAAAAAAGATAATATCATCAGCCGATATCACCTTATCCAGTTTATAACTCTGTTTTCGTGTAGTTTTTTGAACAATGGTGAGTTCATCCTCAAATTCGGGATAGTCCAAAAATATATTGAGCATAAATCTGTCGAGTTGCGCTTCCGGCAAAGGATATGTACCCTCTTGTTCAATGGGGTTTTGAGTGGCTAATACAAAGAAAGGAGCTTGCAATTTGTAATTGGTTCCTGCTGTGGTAACGGCTCGCTCTTGCATGGCCTCCAATAAGGCGGCTTGTGTTTTGGGCGGGGTTCTGTTGATTTCATCAGCCAAAATTATATTGGCAAACAACGGGCCTTTTACAAATTTAAATTTTCTGTTTTCATCCAATATCTCTGTTCCGGTAATGTCGGAAGGCATTAAGTCGGGAGTAAATTGAATTCGCTTATAATCCAAGCTGAGAACTTCCGCAATTGTGTTCACCAACAGGGTCTTAGCTAAACCGGGAACCCCTACCAAGAGGGCATGGCCGTTACTGAATATAGAGATTAATACTTCTTTAATGATGTCATCTTGCCCATAAACTGCTTTTTTTACTTCATTGAAAAATTTCAAGTATACTTCATGCAGTTTGTCGATGGCTTCAGCCTCATTGGTAAATTTATCTTGCATAGCAAATTCGTCTTAATTAGAATAAAAGTGTCGAGATATACTTTGGACAGGTTTCGGCGACAAAAACTATTCTTTCCAACCTTTATATCTGTAGTCACAGTGCTGATATTCATCTCCCAGTCTTATGAATGTTGTCTTTTGCTTTTCCTTAATCCATTCAGAAATTACTTTTTCTTTCTTTTTTCCCAATGCCATATCGCTTATTCGCTGATAGTCGGTTTCGATGCTTGCTACGTGAGCCTCTGTTTTAGATTTCAGCCGGATAATTTTGACTTGTATATTCCCGTTTTGGTCGTAACTTTCAAATGGTTTTGACAGTTCGCCGATTTTCATACTTTTCAGAATATAATTGGTTGCCGGATCAAGATGTTTACTCTCAAATTTTGCATTTCCGGTGTAGGGATTAAGTAAAATTCCGCCGTTATTCTTTGAATTTTCATCATCTGAATATTTGATAACCGCCTGCTCAAATGTTATTTCTTCTTTGCGAATTTTTTTAGCGACATCATTGAGTTCTTTTTTCATTTTGATTTTTACCGAAGAAGCAGCTTTGGCCTGCAATAAAATATGGCGAACGTGAATAGCCTCCCCTCTTCGACCAAGGAATTGAATGAGATGGTATCCGAAATCACTTTCAACCACATCTGACATTTCCAAATTTCCATCCAATTTAAAGGCCGCATTAGCAAACTCCGGGACTAAATCACCACGTCTGATCCAGCCCAAATCACCACCTTTTTCGGCAGAGCCCGGATCCTGTGAATACAATATGGCCAAGGTTTCAAAATCTTTTTTACCCAATTCCACGTCTCGCTTGTAAGTTTGTAATTTCTTAATCACTTTATCTTTTTGCTCTTGAGGAATTGACGGCGTTTTTACAATCTGCTCTATCACCCACACGCTTTCGACTAACGACAAGCTGTCTTCGGGCAAATTTTCATAAAATTCTTCGACTTCAACCGGGCTTACCGAAACACTTGATGTTATTTGCCCTTTCATGGTTTTGGCCAATAATTGGTCTCTGACAACCCCTCTCATGCTCTCTTTAATTTCATCATAGGTTTTGCCGAAATAATCTTCCATGGCTTCTCTGTCGCCAATTTGTTTTTCGAACATACTGAGTCTTCGAGTCAACTCACCTTCAACCTGTTGTTCGCCAACTTCCACACTGTCAATCGCCGCCTGATTTATAAGCAGCGTATTAAACAAGAGATCCTCATAGACATAGCATCGCAAATCTCCTTCTACATCAATTTGTCTGGCTTTATATTGCAGTACTTGTGTTTCGATATCCGACTTGAGTATCATTTCCTTCCCCACAACACCGGCCACTCCGTCAATGACTTGTGCAAAAGATATTGAAGAAAGAAATACCAGTAATACTATTAATTTAGTTTTCATATAATTGTTTACTCTTTTAATTTTCGTTATCAATATAAATTTCCAAATCGCCGTTTTTGATAGCATTTCTATATATTGTGCTTTCAAGTGTATTAAGCAATTCCGTTTTCTGTTTGTTTATCAGCAAAAGCTTTATTTCCTCTTTAGCTTTTTCAAAAGGCATGGCTTGACCAATGGTTCGGACATCAAGTACCTTAATGAAGTACAAAAATGTCTTATTGCGAGCCGAAAAATCCTTTTTTTCAGCAAGTTTACGCTTTACATTAGTCAACGGCGAGGGCATTTGATCCGAATATTCAGAAAAGGAATTCCATTCATTTGTAAAGTCAATAATTTGAAATCCGGCATCTCCCATTGAGGTCATTTCAGCAATTGATTCTTTGTCAGCCTTTAGACAGAGTGCCCAAATATTGTTGAAATTTTCATGGTCTAAAGGTACTTTCAAAAAATAGCCTTTGATAATGTTTCGACTCAATATAAATGATTCAGCATACACATTGTAATACTCTTTTATTTCAGAGAGTTCTACTGTAGTATCCAGTTTTTGTTTTAAGAATTCCTGCTTGTATTTATCAATTAACAGTGAAGCTCTGTAGTCGGCAACAATTTGCTCTACATTTTTTTGCTCCTCCGAGAGGTTTGCATTAGCCTGGTTTAAAAGCAATTGCTTCCTGAGCCACATATCTACTTTAGTTTTTATGATCTCCGCACTGTCCTTTGGGTTGACATCAACAGGCATTATACTTTTAACATCGTGTTTGTATAAATAATTATCATATACCTTTGCCAATACCTCACCGTCCGATTTTTGATTTTTAGTGCAGGATACAATAATTAATGCGGTCAATAAAAAAAATACGGTACTTCTGAAATTCATCATTTTAGTTCTTTTTCCAATTGTTTTAACACTTTTTTATTAACTCTTACTTTATATTTCTCCTTTAATTCCTCCAATTTTTTTTGCTCAAGCTCATGCTGATATTCCGAAATTACCAGCCCTCTGAGTTCTTCAAATTTTTTGGGGGCTACTTTCTCCATCTTTGAAATATGTACAAGCATATTATCTGCCGGTAAATGTAAGCTTTTCCTTTTCTTAAAACCCGGATTTTGTTCAAATACTTCAAAAACCTTGTCGGCGACAATATTTTCTTTTGCTCTGAACCGGCCGGTCTGTATTAATTTAAACTCAGAATCTCTTCTGCTGAGCTTTTTAACCACGTCTTCATCAGACATCTTCGTCCAATCCTTCTTGTCTATATCCATAAATTTTTCAACTTGAGACTCTTCAGAATACTCAAAGATACTCATTTCCAGACTTAGTCTATTTTGAAATTTATCAATATTATTTTTATAAAACTTCTTGAGACCTACTGAATCTATTGAAGCTTTGTCCCAGATATATTCTTTTTTATAATCAAAAAGCAACATGCCGTCGTGATACTCTCTAACTGTATTTCGGAATTGGTCATTTGACGAATATAGTTGTTTTCGTTCTACCTCTTGCAGCATTTCATAAACAAAATCGTTATATTTTTCATCAATATAATTCTGCAAACTTACCGGATATTGTTTTCTCTGGCTGTTCGCCGTAAAGTCTGCAAATTGGTCAGCAGTATATTTTTCTCCGTTTAATTTAAAAACTACTGCCGATAAATCTTCATTTTCGGGTTTTTCCCAGGCAGCTTTATAAAAACTGCTGTCGGCGAATTCATACAGAACCTTTGCTCCTTTTACTTCAGAATAATTGAAACGTTTCTTTAAAGTAGAATTGACATAATCTCTTACTGTTTCTCGAAGAACAACATCTCTGCTTATCTGTTTTTGAATTTTTGGTGTAGCCTCTTCCTTGGTCGGTAATGGTTTTTTGCCGAGCAACTTAATAATGTGCCAGCCAAACTCTGTTTTTATCGGTTTACTCATATCACCTACATTTTTCAGATTAAATGCAACGTCTTCAAATTCAGCAACCATTCGCCCGGTACCAAACCAAGGTAATTCTCCGCCTTTTTTTCCCGTTCCCTTATCATCAGATTGCTTCGCAAGTTCTTCGAAAGAAGCGCCCGACAGCAGCTGATTATAAAGATCCTCCGCTTTGTCTTTTGCCGGTTGATTTTTCATTTCGTTTTGAGTTTTAGGGCTCGACACCATAATGTGGGCTACATGCACCAAACCGGGAGATTTACGTTTGTCAACTAATCTTAAAATATAGTAACCGCTTTGAGTACTAATAGGTTGCAAAAAAACGCCTTTCTTAGCATTAACAACCTCATTTTGAATCTCATAGGGCAAGCGACTTAAAGGAATGAACAGAAGATGACCGCGAGTTCTTGCAACAGACTTAGTATCCGAAGTTTCAGTGGCAACCTTCTCAAAATCTTCTCCGGAATCAAGGCGTTCCTTAATCTTTTTGGCTTTATCTTCAGCCTTCATTTGTTGCTTTACATTGGCTCTCTTATCGACCTTTATATATATTAAGTCAATTTTTACATCATATTTAGACCGATCGTAAGCTTCATCCAACAATTGTTTTTTAATTATTGCTTCGGCAAGATAAGGTTCAGCTAATTGCTCCTTATAGCCCTGAAATTCATTTTTGAATTGCTCAGACTCATCCAATTTTAAAGATTCGGCCTCTACCACAAAAAGTTTAAAATTAATGAACAAATCTAAATATTCTTCCGGAGATTTTACTCCCAAATCATTGGTATTATTTTTAGAGTAAATATATTTAAATTCCTCGTCGGAAACTTTCTTTTCACCAATAGATAACAGGGTATTAGATTTTTGGCCAACCGCTATGGAGGTCATCATTAATCCGATTAAAAATAAACTTAGACTTTTCATAATTTTACAATTTCTTATTTAGTGATATTTTGTTTTCTAATATTACAACAATTTCTCCTTGCTGTGTCGATTAATAGTGAACGATTTATTTTTATATTCAGTATTTTAAACTGGAATTTAGTTTTTTAATTACCTGCTGTAATTCGGAGCTTCTCTGGTTATGGTTACATCGTGAGGATGACTTTCGGTTACCCCGGCATTCGATATTTTAACAAATCGCGCTTGATACAAATCATTAATATGCTCAGCTCCGCAATATCCCATTCCGGCTCTTAAGCCTCCCAATAACTGATAAATAACTTCGTGCAATTTCCCTTTATACGGTACACGCGATGCAATACCCTCGGGAACAAGTTTGGAAATATCGTCTTCATCGTCTTGAAAATAACGATCTTTTGAGCCGGAGTTCATCGCTTCCACGGAGCCCATTCCTCGGTATGATTTGAATTTACGCCCTTGATAAATAATTGTATCGCCCGGAGATTCATCGACTCCGGCAAATAACGACCCCAACATTACCGATGAAGCACCGGCGGCCAAGGCTTTTACAATATCTCCGGAATATCTTATGCCTCCGTCGGCAATAACCGGGACATCGGCCGCTTTAACCGCTTCAGCCACATTAAACACTGCCGATAATTGAGGAACCCCTACTCCGGCAATAATGCGTGTGGTGCAAATTGAACCCGGTCCAATTCCGACTTTGAGGCCGTCTACTCCCGCTGCGATTAAATCAATAGCCGCTTGCTCGGTAGCAATGTTTCCGGCAACAATGTCTATTCCCTTATACCTTTTTTTGGCTTTACGAACGGTATCTATTACTCCTTTTGAGTGCCCGTGGGCGGTATCAATTACAATGGCATCTACGCCGGCATCTCGCAAGGCATCCATACGCTTAAAAGTATCGGGACCTGTACCTGCCGCTGCAGCAACCCGGAGCCGCCCGTTTGAGTCCTTACAAGCATAGGGTCTGTCTTTGGCTTTTGTAATATCCTTATAGGTAATTAAACCCACCAATTTATTGTCAGAATCAACGACCGGTAATTTTTCAATTTTATACTTTTGTAAGATATCAGCAGCTTTGTCCAATCCGATAGTTTGCTTGGTGGTGATAAGTTTTTCTTTGGTCATAACATTATCCACCTTTTGCGTCAGGTTTTTCTCAAATCGCAAATCTCTGTTGGTTACTATTCCGATCAATTTATTAGACTTATCAACGACAGGAATACCGCCAATTTTATATTTTTTCATAATGCCCAATGCTTCATGAACTTCACTATCCTTGCTTATTGTTATCGGGTCAATAATCATTCCGTTTTCAGCCCTTTTGACTTGACGAACATTTTTTGCCTGTTCTTCTATAGATAAATTTTTATGAATAACTCCTATGCCGCCTTCAACGGCAATGGCTATGGCCAATGAGGCCTCGGTTACGGTATCCATTGCGGCTGAAATAATTGGTGCATTGAGTCGGATATTTTTACTGAATCGTGTTTGAAGTTTAGCATCTCGCGGCAAAACCTTAGAGTATGCCGGCAACAGAAGAACATCATCAAAGGTTAATGCTTCTGATACAATTCGTTCGGTGTAGAGTGACATTTGTTATGTTTATTAAATTGAACACGAAAAATCAAACCACAAAAGTATAAAATAATCTTTTGGATGCGAGAGTTTTTTAATTTTTTAACTATAATGAGTACAATTATACGAACGGGAAACCGATTTTACCAATAAAAACTCGTAAAAAACTTATGCTTTCCATATTAGTTCAACTTTACGAAGTTAAAACAAATTGAAAACTAGTGTCATGTCAAGCATGATCTTTCGCCCCAAATTTCGTTCTTTTTCCTTTTTGTAAACTTTAAAAAAGGCTCACGTAGCTATGGCTATGCTCACTTTTTGTAAGTCCACAAAAAGAAAAAATAGCGGCAACTTACCCAAAATTTCATGCTTGAGATGACACTATCCTGAAAATCTAAATTAATTCAGTATAAGTTTTCCGTGACAGGCTGAAAGCCTGATTTATTTCAACCAAGGGCAACGCCTTGGGCTATTGTCATTTTTAGTCTCGCCTTGTAAAGGCAACTTATTAATAAACTGTACTTGCAGGGCAAACAAGCTCATTTATTCCGAACCCCGTGCGTTGCTCCGGGCTGAATGATATTGCTCTTTCAGAGCGTTTCCAAACTTCGTAAAGTAGCGCCATGAAATATTATTATCAGCAATTTTCCGAAGAGAAAAAATACGACAGTAAAATTTTAAAAGAACCAACCGAAAAGCCCTTTTAATTTGACTGTTTCCATTACTCTCCACAATACTTTCCGCAGAATATTTAAAACCGACATCAAAACTTATCATTTTTTTTATATTTTTACAATGTCGAATAAATATCACAGAAACTGATTAAAAATACTATGAAGATATTTAATGAATGGAGAAATACTAAAAATTGCTCGTTGCAACCAATTAAAAAAGGACATTACATCCTATCAAAATAAAAAACCAATACAATGAAGAAAAACGTATCATTAGTACTATCAGGCGGAGGTGCCAGAGGAACCGCACATATCGGGGTTATAGAAGAATTGGAAAAGCAGGGTTTTAAGATACATTCCATAGCGGGAACCTCCATGGGGGCATTCGTTGGAGGAGTATATGCTACCGGAAAATTAAAAGAATTCAAGGAATGGATTACATCACTTAAAAAAATGGATGTTTTTAAGTTAGTAGACTTTACCATAGGAAAGCAGGGGTTTATTAAAGGAAACAAAGTATTTGAAAAGTTAAAAGAATTCGTACCGGATGTTCACATTGAGGATTTGGACATAAATTATTTAGCAACAGCAACGGATTTAACCAACAGAAAAGAAATTCTTTTTACAAAAGGAAGCATTTATGACGCCATAAGGGCATCTATAGCTATACCAAATATTTTAACGCCTTTTTTATATAAGGGCTCCATACTTGTGGACGGCGGAGTAACAGATAATATACCTGTCAGTCATGCCAAACGAATTAAGAATGATATTTTGATTGCAGTTGATGTAAATGCAGATATTCCTTTAGTCGAAGTGAAAGATAAAAATAGAGAGCCACAGGGATATCAAAAAGCATTTAATAAGATTCAAAGCCAATTTAACAAGACTTTTTCTTACAAAGATAAAAGTGATAAAAACCGGGAAAAGGATAAAGACGAAGAACAGCCGATATATCAAAAAGGGTTTAAAAAAATTCAATCGCTGCTCAACAAAAATTTTTCTTTAGGAAATAAAAACGGCTTAAACTCTTTTGGTATTATGAATGAATCTTATGAAATGATGCGAGATAAATTAGTTAGCTCAGCTCTTGAAAAAAATCCGCCTGATATTTTAATAAAAATACCCGCTGAGAGTTGTACTATATATGATTTTTATAAAGCTGAAAAATTAATTAAAATTGGACAAAAAGCAACTACAAAAAGTTTAGAGGATTATAAAAACAAATAAAGAATAACCGGCGAAGGATTGTTCCGAAATAATCGGATGCTTTAAACTCGTTCTTTTGCCCTTTTAGCTTTGAAGGGTGAGGGGTGAAGTTTAAAACGTCAAGTTATTTTCGGAATCACCCCTGAAGCGAAACCTATACCCAAAATGGACATCGTATGGCTACTTTATTTTCTGTATTTGATGAAACTTATCGTGAAATGATGTAAGCTGCTTTATTAATATGTACTACGAATAATCCAATCAATTGACCATATTATGAAAGACATTGAAAAAATATTTAAATTTCAACTAACAGTGGTCTAAAAAACAAGGGTACCTTCATATATATTTCTAAACACGAAATCAAAAATTATAACCCTAAACCGGTATATTTCCGCCCTTTTTAGCTATCATCATACCTAACTTTAGGAATGCTTAAGTTTTTTTAGTAATTTTAGTTTCTAATACAATTGGCTTGATTTGCAAGCTAATAGTTTTTACGAACTTTTAAAAGATATGACGACCTGAGCGTCATATAATCAAATCGAAAATAATGAAACAATCTGTTCTTATATTAATTATTTGTAGTACTCTTTCATTATTCTCGTATAAATCCTATGCGCAAAAACCGACTAAAGCCGAGTTATATTCAATTGACAGCTTGAAACTGCTTCTTCAAAAGCACAAAAAAGAAGATACCGTCAGAATCAATTTATTAAACAAAATAGCTTCAAAGACGGTAAAATCAGACAAAGAAAAAAGCATTGAATATGCAAAAAAAGCCGGCGTAATTGCGAAAAGAGTAAACTATTCAAAAGGACAAGCAGAAAGCCTGAGGTTAACCTTCAGATATTATATTTCCAACGGGGATTATCCCAAAGCTCTGGATTATTTAAAAGAATATTACACCGTATTACAAAAAATTGACGATAAACCGGAAATGTCCACTTGTCTGAATAATATCGGAGCAATATACCTCAATCAGGGAAACTATCCCCAAGCCTTGGAATACTTACAAAAATCGCTGAAAATTAAGGAAGAGCTTAATGATGAGCAAGGCATTTCCAACACACTTAACAATATCGGCATCACCTATCGTCGGCACGGGAACAACGCCAAAGCTCTGGAATACTACCAACAGTCGCTCAAACTTCGAAAAAAATTAAATGATGAAGAAGGCATCGGAACCTCATACAACAACATAGGAATAATTTACAGATTTCAAGATAATTACCCAAAAGCTTTGGAGTACTATAAAAAAGCTCTGAGAATGCAAACGAAATTGGGCAAAAAGCATGGAATCGCCATGGCTTTAGACAATATAGCACTTATTTACTTGTATCAAGAAAACCCTGAAAAAGCATTTGAATACAGCTTTAGATCATTAAAAATAAGAAATGAGCTGGGTGATCGATATGAAATATGCTTGTCTTATGAAAATGTGGGTGCACTTTATTTCGAAACCAAAGATTATGACAAAGCATTGGATTACACCCTCAAAAGCCTTAAAATTGCCGAGGAATTAGGTTTGGCAACAGATTTAGAGAATATTTATAAGCAACTGGCCGACATTTATTCGGCTACCGGTAAATACAAAAAAGCCTATCACAGTTACATCAAATATAAAAAGTATAACGACAGTATTTTTAGTAAAAAAAATATAAAAAAGATTGCCGATTTGGAAAATCAGTATGAGTTTAATAAAGAAAAACAAACGATAAAAGCGGAGCAACTGAAAAAGGAGGCGGTGTTTAAAGAAAAATCTAAGACTCACCGTATTGTACGCAATTCACTGATAATCGGAGTCAGCTTTTTATTCTTCTTTGCCGCCTATATACTGTACAATTATTATTTAAAGCGAAAATCAAACCGTATTCTGACTTTACAAAAAAATAAGATTGGAGAAAAAAACAAAATCCTGTTACAGCAAAAAGAACAACTCCAAACCCAATCGGAAGAGTTGCAATCAAAATCTGAAGCCCTCCACTCTGCCAATCAACGCCTTAAAGAACTTGACCATTATAAAGGCGATATGGTAAGAATGATTGTTCATGACCTCAAAAACCCCTTGAATTCAATAATCGGTTTAGCCGAAAATGATATCGTCAGACAGTCAGGCATGTCTATGCTCAATATGGTAACCAATATACTTGATGTACAAAAACATGAAGATACTGAAATTCAATTGAAAACTTCCCCGGTTTCAATTGACACGATAGGAAATTCTGCACTCGGGCAAGTTTACCTGCTTTACAAACAGAAAAATATTACGGTTGAAAATAATCTAAAGGACTTCCTCGTAACGGTTGAGCACGAAATTATTGAACGTGTTTTTGTTAATATCTTGACCAATGCCGTGAAATACACACCCAATAACGGGAGGATTACCCTTTCATCTACACTTCAATCGCCTGAAAATCAAAAAAAGATTGTTCGCGTGGAGATAAGTGATACAGGAAAAGGAATTCCGAAAGATAAATTAGACAGAATATTTGACAAATTTACTCAAATAGAAAGCCGGATGTCCGGGGTGGTAAAAGCCACAGGAATTGGATTAACATTTTGCAAACTGTTTATTGAAGCACACGGTGGTAAAATTGGAGCGAAATCTGAACCTAACTCGGGCACAACGCTATGGTTTACTGTTCCGGCAAGTAACAGTACAAAAAAAATACCCCCTCAGAAAAAAGAATTTGCAAAACAAAGCCACTTAAAATTAAGCAAGCAGGACAAAGAATTGTTACAACCCGTTATCTCCAAACTCAAAAGAATAGAAGTCTATGAAACCACAGACATTGAAACAGTACTTGAGCAATTTGATTTTAAGGCCAACGAAAGAGTCAAACAATGGAAAATTAAATTAGATAATGCACTTTATGTACTCAATGAAGAAAGTTACAACAAACTACTTGAATTATGACAAGTTATACCATTTTGGTTGTTGATGACAACCCCGAAAATTTAAAGACTATTGTAGAAAGCCTCAAAGAGGCCGACTTACAACTCAAATTACTCAAAGCTCCGGGAGGGGAAATCGCCTGGAAACTGGCTCAAAAAAAACAACCCGATTTAATTATTATGGATTGGGAAATGCCTGAGCCAAATGGTATTGACACCATAATTAAGCTTAAAAATATTGATTCTGTGAAAGACATTCCGGTGATAATGTGCAGCGGCAAAATGACGACTTCCGAAAATTTAAAAACAGCCTTGGAAGCCGGAGCTGTCGATTATATAAGAAAACCAATAGATAAAACGGAGCTGTTGGCCAGAGTATATTCCATGCTTAAATTATCGGAGAGTTACAAAAAAATTAAAGTACTCAACGCCACCAAAGACAAATTCTTTTCTATTATTGCACATGATTTAAATACACCCTTTTTCGGTTTACTGAATTTGACCAATTTTATGTACACTGAGTATGAAACCATAAGCGAAAAAGAACAGAAAGAATGTGTACAAATTCTTCACGAAACTTCTCAGACCACCTACAACCTGCTGCAAAACTTATTGCAATGGGCCATCAGCCAGAGAGGCGGCATTGAGTATAAGCCGGAATACTTATCGGTGAATTCCTTAGTTTCCGAAAATTATGAGCTCATGGAAAACTCAAGCCTCGAAAAAAACATTCAAATGACTGCAAACTGCGAACCGAACCTTGAAATATATGCTGATAAAAACATGGTGGATACCATTATTAGAAACCTATTATCTAATGCAATAAAATTTACCCCCGAAAAAGGCAGAATTACCATAACCGGAGAAAATAACGGCAACAATACCGTGCGGTTAACTGTTACAGATACCGGAGTCGGAATAAAAAAAGAAGACTTGCCCAAACTTTTTGATATCGAACAAGACTTTTCAACCAAAGGAACAAGAAGAGAAACCGGTACCGGATTAGGATTAATTGTCTGCAAAGAATTTATTGAAATAAATAAAGGCCAAATAATCGTAGAATCAGAAGAAGACAAAGGAGCAACGTTTTCTGTGGACTTGCCTTTGAATGATCAATAAATACCAATTTGCAATTCAGACTTCGTCTGTTTTAATATTTTAAATAGCTGTACTCCTTTAATATAAAGGCTGCTATATGATTTTGCGATAGAATTGGGTGCAGGGATTATTCAAAAAGGCTCAAACGCCTGACAGTGAGATAGATGTCTATGAGTATGAGTTTGTTTAAAAATTTGTTTTATCAGGTGTTCAGGCATTTGCAATTATACACAATGTCCATTTTTTTATATTAAAACAGACGAAGTCTGCAAATGAAATAAATATCATAAAAATTTAACTCAAAACTGTTAACTTTACACCAAATTTATCCGTAAAAAAAGATGTCAGAGAAGTTAACAGCACCCATGAAAAAAGGAAAAGAAAGCAAACCGCATATAGGAATTTTCGGTAAACGAAACATGGGCAAAAGCTCCGTAATAAATAAACTGGCCGGACAACATATAGCCATTGTCTCTAAAACAGCCGGAACAACAACCGACCCCGTAAAAAAGTCCTTTGAAATTACCGGTTTCGGCCCGGTGATATTGGTAGATACTGCCGGCATCGACGACATTGGAGAACTTGGAAAACAACGCATTGGCAAAACCTTGGAGGTCGTTAAACATATTGACTTAGGCATAATTGTTGTCTGTGAAAACCAAATCGGGGAGTTTGAGGAACGCATCGTCAAGGAACTGAAGTCGTATAACTGCCCGTTCTTTTTTATTCACAACAAATCGGATATTGAGCCAATCCGAGACAGTTTCAAGCTAAAAATCAGAAAGCATTACGAAGCGGCTGCTACCGATTTCTCGGCATTAAAAGCAGAGCATGCTGAAAATATCATCAGCCTGATAAAGAAAACCATTCCGGAATCTTCCTACAAAACCCCTTCAATGTTCGGAGACCTCATCTCCTACGGCGACATCGTACTACTAATCACCCCTATAGATATTGAAGCCCCGGCCGGCCGAATGATTTTGCCCCAAGTACAAGCCATAAGAGATATACTGGACAACGATGCCGTGGCAATTGTAGTTAAGGAAAGAGAGCTTGATGCTTTTCTCAAAAAAACTAAAATAAAACCGGCTTTGGCTATTACCGACAGTCAGATTTTTAAAAAGGCAGATGCCTCCATTCCGAAGGATATACCTCTAACCGGATTCAGCGTAGTTTTAGCCCGATTGAAAGGAAATTTTGAGGAATATTTGGAAGGCACTCCAAAAATTTCCGACCTGCAAAACGGCGATCGGGTATTATTGCTTGAGTCTTGTACTCACCATGTGTCTTGCGATGACATCGGACGAGTAAAAATTCCCCGATGGATTTCTAATTTTACCGGAAAAAAGCCTATATTTGATGTTGTGTCAGGTTTGGATAAATTGGAGCGAGATATTTCAGACTATGCGTTGGTTATTCAGTGCGGCGGATGCATGATAACAAAAAAGCAGCTGTCAAATCGGCTGAAATCTGCCGTGGATACCAATATTCCGATTACCAATTACGGTATGGCCATTGCCTATGTCCAAGGAATATACGACCGAGCCATTGCCCCGTTTGTAAAAACGGATAAGCATAACCGCCTGAACTATTTGTAGATTTTTGAACCCAAAACAAAACCCGATTGCCATGAAAACTTTAATAATTGTTGACCCACAAATTGATTTTATGCCGGGAGGCTCATTGGAGGTTCCCAAAGGTAATGAAATAATCTCAGTAATAAATCAATTGATACCGAAATTCGACCTTATAGTTGCCACGCAAGATTGGCATCCGGCAAATCACAAAAGTTTTGCATCAAACAACCCCGGCACTACTGTTTTTGACACCACAGATTTAAACGGAACTCAACAAATTATGTGGCCCGACCACTGCATACAAGGCACAAAAGGCAGTGAGTTTCACCCGGAGTTAAACACCCACCCCATTGCAGCCATCTTTCGCAAAGGAATGGATGTGGAAGTGGACAGCTACAGCGGTTTTTACGACAACAACAAAGCAAACAGCACCGGCTTATCCGGATTTTTGCAAGAGAAAGGGGCCAAAGATTTGTACTTTTGTGGCTTAGCGGCCGATGTCTGCGTTTATTTTACACTCAAAGATGCATTGAACGAAGGATTTAATGTAACCCTTATTGAAGACGGCGTGCGAGCATTGGACGAAAAGACCTTTTCAAACCAAAAAGAAAAGCTGTTGAAACAAGGGGCTAAAATAACTATCGGTTCAAAAATATAAAACAAATTTTATCCTTGCTTTATTTGATTGCAGACTTCGTCTGTTTTAATATTTTAAATAGCTGAATTCCTTTAATATAAAGGTTGCTATATGATTTTGCGATATAATTGGGCACAGGCATTATTTGGGAAAAACTCAAACGACTGATAGTGAGATAGATAACAATAGCTTTGAATTTGTTTCAAAATTTGTTTTATCAAGCATTCAGGCACTTACAATTATACACACTATCCATTTTTTTATATTAAAACAAACGAAGTCCGGATTGGTTTTTTGATATTTCAAACTTAGCCCTTGTAAAGAAATAAGCTCGTATATTTGCAGATGGCACGAAAGCCTCAGAAAAGGACTTCACCCCGTAGAATAAAACTTGTTTTCATTGGCAAGCTTACTACAAAAATTATTCAACGTGGAAATATAAAAACACCTTTCAATGCAATAGAAAAATACATAAAATAAAGCCTGAACGACGAAGCTCTCACCATAGGTGAATTTTCAATCAAAATCCTTTGGATTAAAAAAAAAAGATTACTTTTAAAACCTAAATAGAAAACAAGTTTTCATTAGCAACTTTGTGAACGGCTAAGCCCTCACTGAAAGTAAACTTGACAGTTATACATAAGAAGATCAATTAAAATGGAAG
>JAYEIA010000303.1:0-5672 GCA_034659855.1 Bacteroidota bacterium | reverse complement strand
GAGTTTTTTTTGATGAGATTTTTATTTTTTTAAATTTGGTGATGCCACTGTATCAGCGAATTAAAAAAAATAAAAATATCGCAAAAAAAAACATTTCTAATTTTGGGTATTTCCGTTCAGACACTAAATAGCTGTACTCCTTTAATATAAAGACTGCTATATGATTTTGCGATATATTTTGGCACAGGCATTATTTACAAAAGCCCAAATATCTGATAGTGAGATAGATGGTGATGGGTGTGAATTTGTTTCAAAATTTGTTTTGTCAGGTATTCAGGCATTTGCAATTATACACAATGTCCATTTTTTTATATTAAAACAGACGAAGTCTGCATTTATACATTATTATAATAAGGAGTCTTTTTTTTTAGCTATATTTATATGCTCAAAAAAAACATTACATATAAATAAAAAAATGGAGAAACACGAAGTCAAATTTTTAATTGAGAACGGTGCTGATATAAATACAAAAAAACAGCACTTTTAACAGCAATCTTAAGTGATAACAATGAAACAGCAAAACTTATTATTCAAAAAGGAGCTGATTTTAATATCCCAAAGTTAAGGTTTCTGAAATAATAAATAATTATGAAAAGCAAAGAAAACTACATACAAGAAATAATCAATAAATTAAAAACAATAAATCCCTATCTTATTATTTTATTTGGTTCATATGCTTATGGTACACCAAACGAAGACAGCGATATTGACATTCTCGTAGTAACAGAAGATGATTTTATGCCCAAAACATTTTCGGAACGTTTAGAATTTCGTTTGTCAATAAAAAAAATAATTAGAGAAACAGCAAAGAAAGTGCCTATTGATTTATTAGTATATTCACGTCCTATGTTTCAAAAATTCAAGGAATTAAATAGTAGTTTTGCAAAAGAGATATTAACAAACGGGAAAAAAATATATGAAAACAATAACCCAAAGTTGGCTTAGTTATGCCGAAATAGATTTAAAAACTTGCACGAAATTACTTGACGATGAATTTCTTACAAATAGTGTTGCATTTCATGCACAATAGACAGTTGAAAAATGCTTCAAAGCAATTTTTGAAGAAAATGAATTAAAAGTGTTAAGAATACATAATCTTATGCGATTGTATAATAAAATTATTAAGTTTATTGATTATACGGTTGATGAAGATATGTTAGAAAAGACTGATACAGTTTATACGGAAACAAGGTATCCCGGAGATATCGGAATGTTACCCGAAGGAAAACCAAGTATAAATGAAGCCAAAGAACTTTATGATTTTGCATCTTATATTTTTCGAAAAACAAAAGCGTCATTAATGAAAGAAAATTAGAATCATATCATCAGGTTTGCTGTCATTTTATTTTTGTAGTGTTTTGGTCGCTTTGCTCCCGACACTCTACAAAAATAAAACGCCACAATTCTGTTCACGAACTAAGAACTTAAATATTAGTTATCGCCAATAAACCATTAGCAGAACGGATGCGACCGAAAAAGTTGGTCGATTATATCGGACAGGCTCAGCTTGTTGGGGAAGGGGCGCCTTTGCGTATGTTTATAGAATCCGGCGATTTGCCGTCGTTCATTTTGTGGGGGCCGCCGGGGGTCGGAAAAACTACGCTTGCAAAAATTATTGCCAATGAATTAGATCGGCCGTTTCATGTGTTGAGTGCCGTTAGCTCCGGTGTAAAAGCGGTACGCGAAGTTATCGAAAAAGCCTCAAAACAACAGTTCTTTTCCCGACCGAATCCTATTTTGTTTATAGATGAAATTCATCGCTTCAGCAAGTCTCAGCAGGATTCCTTGTTGGGAGCCGTAGAAGAAGGGGTGGTTACTTTGATTGGTGCGACTACCGAAAATCCGTCTTTCGAGGTCATTACACCGCTTTTGTCTCGAAGTCAAGTTTATGTACTCAATTCTCTTTCTTTGGAGGAATTGGAGCAAATTCTCGAGCGAGCGGTTACTCATGATGTTGAGCTGAAGAAAAAAACATTCCGGTTTAAAGAGAAGAAAGCACTTTTTAGATATGCCGGCGGCGATGCCCGAAAACTTTATAATATTTTGGGTTTGATCAATGCCTCTTCTTCCGGAAATGAGATAGTCGTTGATGATAAATTAGTTACATCTCTTTTGCAACAAAAGTTGGTGGCTTATGACAAAAGCGGGGAGATGCATTATGATATTATTTCGGCTTTTATAAAATCAATTCGAGGCAGCGACCCCAATGCCGGGGTCTATTGGTTGGCCCGAATGATAGAGGGTGGGGAAGACCCCAAGTTTATTGCCCGCCGATTATTGATACTCGCTTCCGAAGATATTGGGTTGGCCAATCCGAATGCGTTATTGCTGGCCAATAATTGTTTTGATGCAGTGAACAAAATCGGGTTTCCCGAATCGCGAATTATTTTATCTCAAGCCGTCATTTATTTGGCCAACTCACCCAAGAGTAATTCGGCTTATCAAGCCATAAAAGATGCACAAGCTTTGGTGCGTGAAACCGGCAATTTATCGGTTCCTCTGCCCTTGAGAAATTCGCCCACTAAGCTTATGAAAGAATTGGGTTACGGCAAAGATTACAAATATGCACATGCCCACAAGGGCAACTTTACGGATATGGAGTTTATGCCCGATGAAATTACAGGCCAAGCGATATACCAACCACAAAATAATCCGCATGAAAATAAGTCAAGGGCTCAACTTAAAGCTATGTGGAAAAAGTATGATTATTAACAACACTTCGTTAAATTACGAATTATTAATTACGAACGGCGAAGCCCTCACCGCAGGTAATTACGAACTAAGTACGTAATAGTCAATACTATAACTCGCTTACGACTTGCATCATAAAACGCTGAATATCAGGTAATTATAAAAATTTAACAAACTATTGTATTAAAGAACGGATACGAAATAAATTATGATAGTTTGGCGAAGTTGTTTTGCTTCCGTTCCGCCGGTGCTCGTTTGTAACGAGTGCCTTCCGCCGGTGCTCGTTTGTAACGAGTGCTTTCCGCTGTTGCTTGTTTGTAACGAGTGCTTTCCGCTGTCGCTCGTTTGTAACGAGTGCTTTCCGCTGTCGCTCGTTTGTAACGAGTGCCTTCTACCTGCCTAATAGCTTTTTCAAATTTATTTACATTTGACATTAATTATACGTCATTTGCTGTCTCTATCTATAATTTTGTATTTCTCTGACATTGTTTATTGTTCTTTCATTTTATGTTTGTTTCGTTGCACTCGTTACAAACGAGTGCAAGCGGAGTCTGCTTTAAAATAAAGAAATAACTGATAGACGAAGTTTTTAACTTCACTTTTTCATTATCAAATTGATAGTCTGTTTTTACTATGGAAAAATAGTAGTTAAGGAACGCAAACAAAACCTACAAACACCGAAAAACATAAAATAAGTATCTTATAATTTTAATTTCAATTATTTTGCTCTTTCTTTTTCTTTTTGGCTATTTTTTCGCGTAATTCATTAAATCTACCGGGTCTATTATCAATACCCAAAATATATCCATAAGGTTCAAGTTTCGGTACATTATCACAAATAACTTTTATTACTCCCAAAACAGGAATTACTATAATCATACCGGGGATTCCCCAAATTGTTGCACCAAGAATTAATCCTAAAATGGTAACAAGTGGATTTAAGTGAACGTTTCCCCCGGTAATTTTAGGGGTTAAAATATTGTTTTCAATAAAGTTGATGAACAAAAAATATATAACAATCCACATTGGTTCGTATGGGTTATCGGCTAATATTAATGAAAAGCTAAGAGGTATAACAGTACTCGCAATTGTTCCAAAGTATGGAATAACTGAAATGGTTGCAGCCATAATTCCTAAAAATATTGCATATTTAACGCCTATAATACTTAATGCCACCGAATGAGAAACTGCTAATATTGCAACTACTGTTAGTACGCCTAACATGTATTTAACAGTAACTTTAGATACTTCGTCTAATAATTCTTCCGTAAACTTTGTGTTATTTTTTGATGCTTTCAAGAAAAATTCTCTTCCTCTGTCTCTATAAAATAGCATAAAGAACATAAATATTGGGATAAATATCATTCGTCCGAGTGTTCCGGTCATAGATTTTAGTACATTTTTGAAGAAAGCATTACTTGTTTCCAAAAAATCGCTTAATTGTAATTGAACCCAATCTTTCTGAATCTCAATGGAATATCCGAATGTGTCGGCAATAAATATTTGTAAACTGTTTATGTTGGTTAGTGCTTGGTCTTTTATTTCCGGAAAATCTGTGATAAATACTTTTACTTGTATTAAAATTATTTTGCCTATTCCTGTTATCAGTGCTAAACCTATAATTATAGTTAAAAATATTGCAAGTAATCGTGGGAATTTCATCTTTTTTTCGAAAAAATTAACAGCCGGAGTTAATAAATACGTTAAAAGCATTGCCAATGCTAATGGATATAGGAAGTTTTTACCGACAATTAACACAAAAAATGACATTATAAAAAAGAATAATGTTAATGTTACTTTTAGTATAGTGCTTAAATATTTGTCCATAATAAGAGGTTTTTGAGTTTCGAGTTAATCAGTCGACCGGTTTTGAGTTAACCCACTAACTGATTAAACGGTTAATTTTTTTTAAATTTTTTAAAATCAAATCTATGTTGTTCCACTCCAAGAATGTATCCGTATGGTTTTAGCTCGTCTGTTAAGTATCACAAGGTTGTTAATAAAAATTTGTTTATTATTTAGGTCTCAAAAATAGATTTTTTTTAAAATTTATCAGGGTTTTGTTTAAAAATTTACTCATTCATTTTTAATTTTTTAAAGGTATTCGTGAGCTTGCTTCACTCGGTTCAGGTTTTATTTTATACCTCGCTCAGCAGAGTCTGCTTCAAAATAAAGAAATAACTACAAAGCGAAGTTTTTAACTTCGCTTTTTCACTATCAAATTATTAGTCTGTTTTTATTATGCGAAATTCAATTATTTTACCAACCATTCTTTTGCTTCTTCAATTGTGTTGAATGCTTTTACATCTGATTTTGCAAATACATTTATACTGTTTAATATGACTTTTTTCCCGCCGGTTAGTCCGACTGTTGCAGATTTTTTTGTAATGCCATTTGCTAATTTACTTGCTTGGTTTAACAATTGAACTGTATCTCCAAAAACAAATGAACCGGTAATGTCTGTCAATGTCAGAATGTTTGTTTTGCCTTGTTCAATAAGAGCTTGGGTGTTTTTGTTTCCTTCTTCAATTTTAGGTTTAAATTGATCCGAATTTTTTAAATTTTTCCAATCATTAATGTAAATTGTTTTTCCTTTGTATTGAATTGTTTTCATTGTTGTAATATGTTTTTAATTTTGAATTACAGTAACTAATCAGTATCAAAGATAGAAAGATAAAAGTTATTAACAATTTATTTTTTTTCGTTTTTAATTGTTGCCGTTTTTTTGGGTTTAGTCTTTTACAATTCGTTATTTGGGATGCGATTTTTACCCCGCCGGTGCTCGTTTGTAACGAGTGCCCCGCCGGCGTTCGTTTGTAACGAGTGCCCCGCCGGCGTTCGTTTGTAACGAGTGCCCCGCTGTCGCTCGTTTGTAACGAGTGCCTTCTACCTGCCTAATTACTTTTTCAAATTTATTTACTTTTGACATTAATTATACGTCATTTGCTGTCTCTATCTATAATTTTGTATTTCTCTGACAT
>JAYEIA010000302.1:0-1112 GCA_034659855.1 Bacteroidota bacterium | reverse complement strand
TCTTTAACAGACAATAGGGTAGGGGTACCACCGCCAAAGTAAATTGTACTGATAACAATTGGTTCGAAATCGATTTTTTTAAGCTGAAGTTCTTTCAACAACGTACTTATAAAATAGCTGTCGGGCCGGCGGTCGGTAACCGAATAAAAATCACAATAAATACACTTTGACTTACAATAGGGTACGTGAATATAAATTCCTGCCATAAAATTGATTTATTAGTATAGGCTAATTTACAGCAGGTTAGCTGCGAAAAAACAAGGTTTAAAAATTAAAACCGGATATCTTTGTCTGAAGAATTAATACTCTCGGCAAAATTAGCCAATGTTTGAGATTGGAATGTTGCTTTCAATTCACTTCTCACTTTATGAGAACGTTCTCTAAACGGGCATTCACTCATGTGGCTAATGTCATTTTCGCAAATTTTTAAGCCCAATAAACAATCTTCAAAAATGGAATCACCGTCTATAACTTTTACTATATCATACATGGTAATATCTTCGGCTCTTTTTTTCAAAAGAAACCCGCCGTGAGGTCCCTTGGTTGAACTCAACATACCTTCTTTTACAATATTTTGAAGGATTTTACCCAAAAAAGGTGCAGGAAGTTCCAAATCCTTGGAAATTTTTTTTATTCCGATATTTTTTTCTTCTTCGAAATGTACGGCAAGGTATACCATTGCACGGATACCGTATTTACATGTATTTGACAGCATATTCTTCTATTTTAACGGCAAAGATAACACTAATTTAAAAAAATAAAAATATCTTAAAATTCAGAACTCTAATGCTCTGCAATTATCTTTAACTATTCTTTAAATGGTTTAATTATTTAATGATACAATACCTTGATATTCAGCAAATACACTCTTTGAAAAGTCAAATTAATAGCCGTTTAAAGTATAATACTAAACTACCGGCAATATATTAAAAATAACTCATTATACCGGACAAGTAAGTAGTAACACATAAATTTTTCCTATTTTAATATTGTTATATTACTGATAATCAGTTGAATTATTGCACCATTAGGCTTTAGTTTAAAATGATATTGTTTTTCCGGAGGTTGAGCGAAGCCGAAACCGGTTTCGGCTTCGCTCAGCCTCCGGAAAT
>JAYEIA010000301.1:0-5712 GCA_034659855.1 Bacteroidota bacterium | reverse complement strand
GCTTAAGTTTACCTCAAATTTTATTATTACCAAAAACAGCCGAATAACTGCCGAATTTGAATATTCCGACAAAAATTACATGCGGTTACTTTCCGGAGGACACACCTATATAGATAGGAAGAAAGGAAATTTCTTTGTAAATATTTTATCGGAAAACGAACTTAGAAATCAGCCCATAAGTCAAGAATTAACTGAGAAACAAAAATTAATTCTGAAAAATTCCGGAGACGACCCAACACTGGCTGTTATTCCCTCTGAAACAGAGATTGATACCATTGATGAAAACAGAGTGGGGTACATCAAAAAAGATACTCTTGTTGATAACATTATCTATAAAAATATTTTTGAATATGAACCCATACAGACAAAGGCAGAATATTATGTTAATTTTTCTTTTGCGGGAAGCAATAAGGGGAATTACATGCGAGAAAAAAATACTATCAACGGAAAAGTTTTTCGCTGGGTTGCTCCTGTCAAGGGAATCCCACAAGGGAATTATGCCCCTCGAAAACAACTGGTAAGCCCCAAAAAACAAACGATGATAAGCTTAGGGGGCAACTACTCCATTGGAAAAAACATGACCCTCAAACTTGAAACCGCCATCACCGACAGCGACAACAATCTATACTCCGAAATTGATGACTCCGACAATAGGGGTTTTGCCATGAATACCGGACTTGAAGCTGTAATTGACAGCTCCTCAACCGGCATACTGTCGGCAAAAGCCAATTATTTGCATACCGACAAAAATCTTACGCCCTTTGAAACGTTCAGAAGTCAAGAATTTGAACGAGATTATAATATAACGGACAAGCTTGAAGGCAAGGAAACTCAACATCTTTCGTGGGGAGCCGGTCTCAACGGAAATCCAAAAATTACAAGCAACTATTCCGGCAATCTCATTGCTTTGGGCAATGATTTTAGGGCACTTAAAAATGAATTGTCATTCAATTATACCGGAAAAAAATTAAACAGTCAAAACGTAGGGAGCATGCTCTTTGCCGGTGATAGCTTAACCATCAGTCAATTTTTGAGATACAGCAGTTTGTTGGAGCTAAAAACCAAATATACCGTATTCGGAATAAAAGAAGAAGGCGAAAAGAACATTTTCGAAAATACAATCGACCGAAACCTCCAAGAACGCAGTTATCGGTTTAATGAATTGTCGGTTTACATTCGAAATCCGGAGGGAAGCAAACGTCAATACCGAATAGAATATACGAATCGAGAAGAATTTATCCCGGAAGGAAATCAACTGATGTTCGAGAATTTTGCGCACAACTTCCGCATGCAAAGTCAGGTTTTTGACTCCCGCAAACAACGGCTGAAAATTAGCGGCAACTACCGAATAGCCTCAATATCAGACACATTAGAAAACAACCCGTCCCCCTCCGGAAATTTTGCCGGAAATATTAACTATAATTTGCATTTATTCAACCACGCCGTTTCTATGGCCGTTTTTGCCGAACATACTACCGGTAATCGCATGAAACAAGATTTCAGCTATATTGAAGTGGCCGACGGGCAAGGCATTTACTCATGGAAAGATTTTAACGAAAACGGACTCAAAGAACTGGATGAGTTTGTAGAAGCCCAATTTGCGGATGAGGCCGATTATATTCGAATAAGTCTTCCGACGGATGAATACATTAAAAATTATGAACAAAAAGCTGAACTTTCATTCCTGTTGAACCCTCATCGATTCAACATGAAAGACACCGGACTGACCGGTATAATAAATAACTTCTCAAATCGCTTGCTGTTTCAACCGTCCAGAAGTATTGATACGCAATGGTCTCCGGCATCTTTATCTATTCCTGACAGCATGCTGTTTTCTCAAAAGAATAATATTCAAAACTTCATTAATTATAAATCTGACGGGGGCAAACTTATAGTCACTCACCGGTTCGCACAAACGACTAACCGCTCGGTGCTCATCAACGGAATTAGTGAAATGAGCAACCAATTTCATCGTTTGAGTTTGCAGTACAACTATCAAAATTGGAGTCTTTCTCCCCTGTTCAAAACCGGAATCAAAGAACGATTTACCGAATATCCCGCCACGGGAAATTACAGTATTGCCTACCACAAGTATTCATTGGAAACCCGTTTCAATAATTCCAAAAGTCGAGAAGCTCTGTTCAGCTTGTCCGTAAAAAATGAACAAAACACTCAAGCTGACGAAAAATTAACCGGCTACCAATTAAAATTAAATGTGATTTTTAAAGTTCCCGGAGGCAACAATACCAATGCCGAGTTTCAATTTGTACAAAACAATTTTGAGGGCCGGACAAATTCTGCCCCGGCCTATGAAATGATGGAGGGTTTAAAACCGGGCAAAAACTTTGTCTGGAGCCTTACCCGAAACACAAAATTATCGAATTACTTACAGTTAAGCCTTAGGTATTCCGGACGAAAATCAGAAAACAATCCGTTTATTCATACCGGAAATGTCAGTATCAGAGCTTTATTCTGATTAACCCGAATTATTAGCTACGCTGAGGTGCAAGCACGTTCATAAAAAATAAAGATTTCGCATTTACTAAGAAGCTGTGCAAAAATAAATTTGCTTTTTTAACAAACTAAATTATTATTTTACAACTCAAAAAAAGTAAGTAATAGCGGGCTATATCGTCTTTTTTTGAGGCGGTAAAATGATACAATTAGGACGTAAAAAATGTGAAGTTATTTTTGCACATCTCCTAAGCTGATATACACATTATTTTCTATCAAATATCATCAACCCAATTTTCAATGTTAATGTCTGATATTCTATTGAAGTGTTTTACATTTCTTGTTACTAAAATCATTTCATTTGCGATTGCACTACTTCCGATTAGTAAATCAAAATCATCTATAAGCTGACCTTTTTTCTTTTGCATAAATATCAAGGCTACCTATGATTGGAACAATTTAAATTGAAGTAATAAACCGTTCAATTGTTTTTCTGTTTTCTTTCTTTTTTCAGACTTCGTCTGTTTTAATATAAAAAAATGGACATTGTATATAATTGTAAGTGCCTGAATGCCTGATAAAACAAATTTTGAAACAAATTCACAGCTACCGCCATCTATCTCATTATTAAGCGTTTAGGTTTTCATTAAGTAATGCCTGCGTCCAATTATATCGCAAAATCATATAGCAACCTTTATATTAAAGGAGTTCAGCTATTTGAAATATTAAAACAGACGAAGTCTGTTTTGGGACTATTTTCAATTCCGTATTTTAATTCTGCAATTGTTATCTCTGAAATATATAAATTATCAGCACCGATATTAGCAAACTTTTCGTAAACCTGTTTGTGGCGGGCATGTTTTTGTTTTTTGTATAGCCGTAGGCGGAACAAAAAAATGACTGACATCAAGCAAAATGTTAAAACCTCTATTTTTTTTCATTACAACAATAGAAACCATTTTAAAGGAATTATTGCAATGTCTTTTTCATATTTTATTTCGTTTGCTTCTGCATTTATTATTATTCCATATCTGTATTTTATATTGCTTTCTGTTATTTGTTTTATTGATTTTTTATTTGTTCCTACTTCTATTAAAATAGGGTCAGGCAAAGTTTCAATCACAAAATCAGGATTTTTACCTTTTTTTTGACTTGAAAATGATAACATTGCATTATTATAAAATCGTCGTAAATACATTACTACAATATCTTCATATAATTTAGAATAAAGTTGTTTGTTTTCTTCAAACATTTTAGAATGTAATGCCAAACGCACTGACGGCGACATAAAAAATGCTTTTTTGTTCTTATTGATTTTTGTATCGTATCCGCCAAAAGGAAGTAGTATATTTAATAATTCTGCATTTTCAAGTATTTCAAGATTTTCAATTATTTCATCTGCTGAAATACCAAGTGCCTGACTTAATGTTTGCAAATTTATTTCATCAGAACCTGCGAGTCTTAAAAGTAATTTTTCGGAACTTTTATATGTATAGTTTTTTCGTATAATTTTCGGAATATCTTCTGTTATTACCCGTCTGAACAATTTTTCTATTTCTTGTATAACAACTTTTTGATTATTTATTTTTGTAAATCGTGTTATGTTATGAATTTTTATGTATTTTAAAATTAGTTCGTCAGGGTTTTTTAATGAACTGTAAAATTCTGTTATCTGAGGAATTATTTTTGTAATTTTGTCTTTAAATTCGTCAATATTCTTTGAAAAAAACAATGCACTTTTTAAGCTGTCTTTTATCTCTGTTTCATTTTCAATTTGTTTGTTTTTTGATATTGTAACATATTCTGTAAATTGCAGTGGATAGGTGTGTAGAATATACATTCTTGTTGCAAGATCGGCAGTGGTTTGTAATAAAAGTGCAGAACTACCTGTGCAAATAATAAAAGCTCGATTACTGTCATATAGAATTTTGATTGATTTGCTCCAACCTTCGTCTTCGTGAACTTCATCAAAAAGCATGACAGTTCTTTTTTCAAATTCGGGCATTTTTCTAATTGTTTCTGAAATATCAAATATATTTATTCCGGTTTTTATTATTCTTTCAACATTGAAAAAATAAATATCTCGATTATAATTATTTTCATAAATATATTTTGCCGTTTGCCATAAAAGCGTAGTTTTTCCTGTCCCTCTCAATCCCGATAAACCAATCATGCGAGGGTATATCTTTTTTGTTAAAAGGTCTTTTGAAAATTCTTTTAAATCTTTTAAATCGGCTCTTGGTTGAAAATGTTTTTCTTCAAGCAAATTATCTAAATTTCTTTGAATATCAGAAAGCGTTACTTTTGAATTTTTTATTATTTCTTCTATTTTATTCATTTTGTTGTTTTTTCATTTTGGCAGTATAGTTGGATTGGTCTTTTAATAAATTCTTATATAATTTTACAGCTGCAATGTTTTTAATAATAGATTGCCTGTCTTCGTTTGATATTTTAGCACCTGCGTTAATATTTCGTTTATACTTTTCTAATATTTGAATACTTAGTTCTGTGATTTGTTTTTCTTGTTCTGCCATTTGTTTTTCTTTGTTATCCATAATAACAGCCATAAATCCTACACTTTTAGCAACAGCATCTTTTTGTGCCGAACTAAGGCTTTTCCCTGTTTTTTAGTCTAAACCGGCAATTGTGTAGTCAAAATTAGCGAGTGGGTTTTGAGGTTTTGCGTCTTTTTTGGTTTGGGCATTGGTGCCGGCGAATGCAAATAAAAATATACCTATAAGCACAAATATCTTTAATTTAAAATGATTGCCTTTCATTATTGTATTTTTTTTATAAAAAGGTTAAAACTAATTCTAAAATTTGATTTTATGTGATAACATTAAATTTAGTCAGAAAATTTTTGTTATTGTTTTTAACGTGTAAATTGTATTGACCTTTAATGAAATAGACACAGATATTCGTATCAATTAAATACTTTTTCATAATTCAATATTTTTATCTGTAAAATATCTTGCTTCATGGATTGATTTTATCATTTCATCGGCTGATTGTTCTCAAAGAAATGCACCATAGCAACTTAATAATTGTTCTTGTTTTGTTTCCTTTTCATCTAACATTGAATTAGATATGCGAGAAATTAATTCAAGTTTAGCTCTATGATTTAGGTTTTGAATAAGACCAAAATAATTTTCTATTATAGGATTTGTTACTATCATAATTTTGAAAGTTTTAGTTCACTAAAATAATTTTACAAATATACAAAATTAATTATGGTAAAAGTTTGATGTAAATAATATT
>JAYEIA010000300.1:0-23322 GCA_034659855.1 Bacteroidota bacterium | reverse complement strand
TCCGCATGCCGCTGCCTCGGCAAGCACATAGCCGAAACCTTCCCATTTTGATGTCAACACAAATACATCTATTCGTTGCATAAAAGCATTAATATCGGTTTGAAACCCGGCAAATTCAATATAGTTGTCCAATTTTTGCTCTTGGGTATAAGCTTTGAGCTGTTCCTCCAGCTCCCCTTTACCTCCAATAAGTGCTTTAAAGTTTAAACCGGTAACACGAAGATCTCCGACAAGATCAATAAAATAATGCAATGCCTTTTGCTTGTTTAATCGTCCCAACACGCCAATAGTAAACGGTTTGATTTGTTCTACATTAAAAGTATAGTTTTCAAGCTTTATTCCATTATAAATCACGCGGATTTTATCCGGTTTGAGCTTAATATATTCCAATACTGTACGCTTGGTTTCTTCGGAATTGGCAAGAATATGTGTTACCGTCTTTTGAAGCAAAAACTTATTCAGCGGGTTGGATTTTATGGGTATTGCACTTCCTCTACGATAAATTATTCTTGGAACACCAACCCGCTTAGCAACAATGGCAGCTATTTTCAGATCAGCAGACAAGTTAATTATTACAGTTGAAACAGAATTCTGTTTAAAAATTTCAGCAATCTTTTTCTGCTTAAAGATATTCAAAAAGCTAAGTATCCCTATTTCCAATTCATAGACCGGAATATTTGCTTGTTTAAACCGGTACGCCAAATCACTATTCTTAGCCGTAACGGCAATAGGCGAATACCCTCTTTCTTTCAAAGCCAAGGCATGCTCAAAATGCCACTTCTCACCCCCGCCCCATACTTTTGCAGTATTGAAAAAACAAATGACTTTCTCTTTTGCCTTATTTTTTTTCATAATAACTATTGTTTTTTTAACCGTTTGAACCTAATTTCTTTGGGCAATAACATAACTTGCAATGAGAAAAGGAATGGTATGAAGAATGACCCTACCGATGACTCCAAAAATGTATCAAAACTTAATGCCAAAAAAATAGTTACGATTGATAATAACAATGTAAAATTACGAAAATATAAGGCAAAGAAAATCAGTAATCCAAAATAATACAACAAAACCAAAAAGCCTATGAAACCCGAAGCCACAAATAAATTCAAAAATTGATTATGTGTATTTAAATCGCTATAACTATCTATTCCATGTTTCTCATACAAGCTTGATTTGACTCGATCTAATCCTACTCCGGTATAAAAATTTTCGTCAATAACAAAAAGAGCACTTTCCCATATTCTAAAACGAGCATCAGATTTAACACTAGTTGTCCCCTTCTCCAAAACACTTACAGACCTTACTGCTCTTTTTACCATATTGAAACGCGGACTTTGAAATACCAACAAAACAAACAACACAGGAAACAAAAGCATAAGTATCTTGAGTATCAATTTTTTGGAATACACAACGAAATATGTTGCAAGCATCACACCAACAACGAGTAAAATCAAAAATCCGGATCTTGAAGAAAGTAAAAACACCGTTCCCCAAAATAATAAGGCAGAAAAGGCTACAACCCATTTTTGTTTATTTCCCATAACAAATTTTTTTCGAGACAAAAGGTCAAAACCAAAAATCAAAGCTATAGTTATAAAAATAGAGAAAAAGACATAACGTCTTAAGACTGAAAACTCAGTATAAAAAAACACAGAAAAATTTTCATCATTGAAAAAATACCTATACGCAGCATAACCAAGATTTATAATAACAGCTAACAAATTTGCCGCTATAAAGACCATATAAATTTCATATATTTTTTCTGCAATCATCTTTCTATATCTCAAAATATATAAAGGAAAAATAACAAATGAAATATTCCGAAACGATGTTTCGGCTGAATCCCAAAAATTGGCCCCCATAAAACTCGCAAAAATAAACACTAAGAAAATAAGTAATGAAGCATAAAAATATATCCGATGTACTCCCTTTTCGGGAAATAAATTTTCGATGTTTGAAGGGAAAAAAAGAGAAAGAAGATACAAAAGGAACAGAACTCCAAACATAATATTTGTAACAGCCACAGTCAAAGGTGAAACAAAAAGGAATGCAAGTATTGCCCAATAATATATCTTTCTAAATAAACTCTCACTTACATAATTCATCATAATCTCATATTATTTTATTCTTAATTTACAATTCGTAAAATATATCCGAGGCATTCGATTTTCCATCATACCTAAATTGAGCGATTATGAATAAAGAGAAGTGCTGATATTTTGAGAACAAAATCTTTACAAAAAAATTGAGTGCACCAAATAGGTGCATGATGTTTTTTTGTAATATCTTTTGGCTCAACGGCGAAGCCCTCATAAACACCTTATTAAATTATTTCAAAATTAGTGAATAAAAGATTGGAGCTTATCGAAATTCATAATCACTCATTTTAGGTCATATACATCCATGCCGTTTAAACACCTGTAATTTTCCGATTCCTGTTTTTTACGTAACATTTTAAAGTTTGTTGCAACATCTTTTTCGGAATACCAACGCTTATGATACAAGTGATATACAAAAGCCCTGTTCTTCATGGATTTTAGTTTTATCCCCAGCCCTCTCAATCGCCATTCCACATCGGTATCTTCGCCGGCCCCGGCAAGCACATAGTCCTCATCAAAACCGTTAATTTCAATCAAATGGGTTTTTAATATACCCCAATTTCGTCCCACCAAACCTCGAGCTTTATGCGAAAGCGAAAACCAAGGAAAATATATTCCGTCTTTCAATTTCTTAGATTTTGTTCGCAGCAATTTTAAAAAGTTGAACTCCTCGAGAGATTCCTCTTTCAGTGCTTTTTGAGTAGTTTGTTCATCCAGCATAACTGCCCGGCCCGAATAACAGAACCCTTCCTTGATTCGTTTGGCATACTCTTTTACAAAATGCTTGTGCGGCACACAATCGCCGTCAATAAATATTAATCGCTCGCCGGCGGCTTGCAATACACTTCTGTTCAACATGCTGTTTTTTCGAAAGCCGGTATCTTCTTTTTGATGCAAGTGAATAATATCAAAAAAATAATTCCGTCTGTTTTCTTGTACAAATCGGAGGGTTTCCTCATTCCGGTCATCTTCCGAAATAATTAGCTCAAAATCCTTATAAGACTGATTACTCAAAGCTTTCATGATTAATTTCAAATTTTTCAATGCCTTATAGTAGGAAATTATTAGGGTGACTGACATAAACTAAAAATTTACATTTCCGGATATTTCATACATTTTTCCGGGCAATGTACGAACAACCCCTTTAAACTCTAATTCCAATAAAATTGAAGAAACTTTGAACGTCGGCATCCCGGTATTACGACTCAATTCATCGGTTGAGATCAATTTTCCGTTGTTTAATTCTCCGGCAATTTTCTCCTCATCTTCGCTCAATTCTACAAATAATTGCTTTTGTCTCCCTTCATCTTTTCCTTTCTCCCACGACAAAAGGTATTCAATATCATCGGCAGATTGTAACAATACCGCCCGGTGTGTTTTAATCAAATTGTTGCAACCCTCGGAAACCGCATCGCCCAACCGGCCCGGAAAAGCAAAAACTTCTCTGCTGTATGAGTTGGCTAATTCTGCCGTAATTAGTGAGCCGCCCGACTTTGCAGATTCGGCAATAACCGTAGCCTGAGTTATTCCGGCAATAATTCGGTTTCGCTGTACAAAATTTTGGCGTTTGAACTCCGAGTTACTCATAAACTCAGTAATTAAAGCGCCTTGTTCTACAATTTGCTTGGCCAAATTTCGGTGCTTCATCGGATATATACGGTCTAAACCATGCCCCAAAACCGCCACGGTATCCAAGCCCGAATCTAAAGCAGCTTGATGAGCACAACTATCAATACCATATGCCAAACCGCTGACTATAACAGGATTATGTCCTCGGTCGGCCAGTTCTGAAATTAATTTTCTGCACAAATCTTTACCGTAAGGCGTGGCCTTTCGTGTACCGATAATACTCAGCGTATTTCTGTTTTGTAAATCCAAATCCCCTTTGCTGTACAATATCGTCGGAGCATCGGGACATTGTTTCAAATAGTAAGGATAATCTTTATCGGCATAAAAATAGGTTCTGATATTATGCTTTTCAATAAACTTGAGCTCTTTTTCTGCCTCTGAAAGGACATTTCGATGCTTTATAATTTTATCAGCCCCTTTTTCGGCAATGCCCGGAATACCTAACAAATCGGATTTTGAAGCAGAAAATACGGCCTTGGCCGAACCCAGTCCGGAAATAAGACTCTTGGAATTCACCGGCCCCAATCCGTGTATCAGGCCAACGCCTATCTTATACAGTAATTCATTATGATTCATAAGATCTGTTGTTTCCCTCGATGACCAATACAATCTCGCCTTTAATTTTTTTGCGCCGGCTAAAGACCTCATATAATTCGGCAAGTGTTCCTCTTACATTTTCTTCGTAAAGTTTTGAGATTTCTCTCGAAACTGAAGCCTGCCGCTCTGCTCCGAAAACCTCGGAAAACTGCCTCAAAGCCTTCACCAGACGATAAGGAGATTCATACAAAACCAAAGTCCTCGAATCATTCTGCAGTTCTTTTATACGTTTCATTCGCCCTTTCTTTTGGGGTAGAAATCCTTCAAAACAAAATTTATCCGTTGGCAAACCCGAGTTCACTAAGGCCGGAACAAAGGCCGTTGCACCGGGCAAGGTTTCAACATCTACTCCTTTTGCAATACAGGCATTTACAAGCAACCAACCCGGATCCGAGATTGCGGGGGTGCCGGCATCGGATACCAAAGCCACCGTTTTCCCGGTCAATACGCTCTCTGCAATTTGTTCCGCTTTTTGGTGCTCGTTAAATTTATGGTAAGAATATTGTTTTGTCTCAATATCAAAATGCTTGAGTAATATCCCGGTTGTTCTTGTATCTTCGGCAAAAATAATGTCAACCTCTTTCAATATCTCTACGGCTCGAAAAGTCATATCCTTTAAATTCCCGATGGGTGTGGGAACAACGTATAATTTTGACATAGTTTTAAAATCTATTTTGTGCAAAAATAAACAATCAATACAGAATTCAAGTAGTTTTAGAGTTAATTTATCAGTCCCGACTGCAAATCTCTGTTTTTTATTCTGATTTATTCTACTTTACGAAGTATGGAAATGCTCTGGAAGAGCAATCTAATTCAGCCCGGTGCAATGCGCCGGATTCGGAATAAACGAGCTTGTTCGCCCGGCAAGGGTAGTTTATTAATAAGTTGCCTATACAAGGCGAGTCTATAAACCAAGAAGTTGTACTTTCAGAAGTCGACTCAAAATTCATTGGAGAAAGCTATCAAAAGTTTCATTAAGGGTTCAAATTTCGTCAACGGCAAGGCTTCTGCCCTGTCATTAATATTATGATATTCCTTGTATTCCCCCAAGGTGTAAATAAAAAATGACTTAACACCTTTGGCATGAAACGGGTAATGATCACTATTGGCTGCGGCCCCTCGAATTTTTATCGCCGGCAAAAAATTATTCCCGGCATTTAACGCTTGCAAACGATTAAAATAGGAAGGATGCACGCTGCCGTTCACCACCTGTATGCCTTTACTGCCGGAACCCACCATATCCAAATTAATAAGAAATTTTATTTTATTCAACGGAAAAACCGGATGATCTGCATAGAACTGAGACCCTTTCAATCCCAATTCCTCACCGGAAAAAAGTATAAAATACATGGTATAAGCATTGTCCTGTTCGGCAAAATATTTTGCCAAATTGAGTACCATGGCTGTTCCGCTCGCATTGTCGTTAGCACCCGGAATAAATACGGCGGAATCCAAACTCCCCACATGATCGTAATGAGCAGTAAAGACCAGGGCAGAATCTGATGTTCCGCCAATCTTTGCTATAATATTTCTTGTCTTGTATTCCGGCGTAAATTTATTCTCTATTGTAATAAATACTTGGTTCCCGTTGTCCGAAAATTTATCCTTTACTAACCGGACAAAGAAAAAATCTTTCTTTTCGGAAGCCGGTACAGCAGGCGGCAAATGCTCTGTCAATTCCACAATGCCGGCTGCCCCGAAATAATTTAAACGCACAATATAGGGGTAAAAGTCTTTGAACTCCGGGGTATCTATTCCCGTTGTATCTATAATCAGCACCTGCCCGAAATGGTCTTGTTGAAGAAACTTCCTGAAATTTGATTTATTGTAATAAATATCCTTATCAAAAACCACATACTCAAAAGTGTCAGAAACCGGGCAAGAGAAAGCAGACGGCAAATAATCTTTCCCAATAGCCATTGAGTCTTCTCCTATGCTGAAAAAACTCTCCCCGTGTAAAGAATTTACGCTGAGTGAAAAATGCTGATAAATTACCTCATCAGTAAAATTTGTCAATTCATTTTTTAGGTAATCAGCCGCCAATGAGTCGCCGGAATAGGCATAGCCTCGACCGTTGAAAAAAGTTGTGCATAAGGTGTCGATAACATTTTTGGCGTAGGCTATATCCTGACTATGAGTGCTTAAGGAGATAAATAGCAGTAAAGTAAAAAAATGAATTTTAGCTTTCATGTTGAAATATTTTATCTTTGTGGGAGAGTCAGCTAAAAGCTGCATTATTATGTTTCACAGTTAAGATTTCATGAAATTTACATTGGTGTAAAATTATAAATTATTCGATAAATATAAACGGGTAAGCCTATAAAAAAGTGCTGAATATCGTTTTTAAAAAACTGACAAATGTTTTTAGAATCAAAAGTAAAAGGCAGCGGATGGATTGAAGTCATAGCCGGCTCCATGTTCTCAGGAAAAACAGAAGAACTCATCAGACGGTTGCGTCGTGCAGAAATTGCCAACCAAGAAGTGAAAATTTTTAAACCCGGAGTGGATACAAGATATTCGGAAGAAAACGTGGTTTCGCATGACTCAAACACCATAGGTTCGACTCCCGTGGAGAATTCGGCAGATATTCTCAAAGCCGTAAACGGCGAAGAGGTTATCGCTATTGATGAAGCACAATTTTTCGACGACGGCTTAATTGATGTCTGCAACACACTGGCCAACGACGGCAAACGAGTTATTGTAGCCGGATTGGATATGGATTTTCAGGGCAAGCCGTTTGGTCCAATTCCTGAGCTTTTTGCTATTGCGGAATATGCCACTAAGGTGCATGCCATTTGTATGCGTTGCGGTAATTTGGCACAATATTCTCACCGCTTATCCGATGACGATGAGCTGGTTCTCTTGGGCGAAAAAGACAGTTATGAGCCTTTGTGCAGAAGTTGCTTTTCTGAAGTAAACAAGTAAGTCGGCAAGTAAACTGTAATTATCCCGACACCCCACAGCGGGTAACCGATTATGGTTAAACCCGAAAGGTTCTGTTAAAATAAACGATTTCAAACCCTTTATCCGTTCATAAAATGAAAACTACTTTATTAATTTTTATCAGCCTATTTTTTTTATCTGTGAATAGTTATGCATCTGAATCGGCAATAAACAGCCGTCCGGCAAAGCATAGCAACGAAATAACTCCCGAAATTACAGAACCTGCTCAACAACTGATTACTGTTGAAGAGTTTAATTCCGAACAAAAGAACAATTTTTGGAAACGCAGCAAGCAGTTTATCCAACAAAAACTCCTGCCCGGAAACTTTCCCTCATTTTGGTTTTCTTTTCTCATTAGCGCAATCGGAGCCTACACCATATATGGTCTGGCTGCCGGTCCCTTGTCGGTACTTCTGATCTATTTATTAGCTAAGGGCAGCAAATCCGAAGTCATGAAATCGTTTTGGGGTTGGATTACGGGAACCGCCGTAGGACTGGGAATTTGGATTTTGATTCGGGCTTTTTAGCCCGAATAATTCGCTCATCAAGTTCACATATTGTTGAAATAACTTTAAATTTTCTAAGTTTTGCTATAGTCTTTTCTAATCCCTCAAATTTTATAAGGAAAGAACAGCTATAGTTTAGAATAGAGATGTTTTTTTGAATATGAAGATTATAACCTAAAATGAGCGATTATGAACTTCGATAAGCACCAATCTTATGAGCCAAAAGACATTACAAAAAAACATTATAGCCCAATTGGGTGTACTCAATTTTTTTGTAAAGCTTTTGTTCTCAAAATATTGGCATTCTCTTTATTCATAATCGCTCAATTTAGGTATAAGGTTATTACAAGATATTATTCAAATTTCCGGAAGTTGAGCATGTTGTTTGCAAAACAACATGCTCAATCTCCGAAAAAACAACGTCATTTTAAACTATAGCCTAAAGAACATACCACTACATACGATAAAGCAGATACTACAATTTCAATTTTCCCTTTTTAGCAAAACAAAAATGAGACTACTCCGAAAAGTCTAAAAGAAACAATTTAGTCAGACTATGATTTTATAAATAACTGATTATAAGATTAAATAAATCTTTACTTTTTGCAAATTATTTATAACCTGACTTTTTCGGAGTGGACTCAAAAATGATGCTAATTTTTCAAAGATTGTATTTTAGAAAGCGCAAGTTCTGCCGCTTTAATAACTACCGGCATAGTCGGAGCACTGGTAAGTAAAGGATGGGTTCCTATTTGGAATGAAATGAGATCATAAATAGTAATTTCTTTCTGAATAGCAAGACCAATAGTATTAATTATTTCACCGGACGAGTCTCCTCCCCAAACTTCTCCGCCTAAAATTGAACCATCTGACGGAGATACATATAATTTTACTGTTAATGAAGATGCATCTTCTATAGATCCCGGATGCCTGTCAAAAGCAGTAAATTGAGAGCTAATAAAATCAATATTAGAAGGAATTGCACTTTTCTCATTTAATCCGGCAGCTGCCATTGCTAAACCGTTAATTTTAGTAGAAAAAATTCCAATAGTTCCGGTAAAACTATTTTTTATTTTTATTCCAAATAAATTATAACCGAGAATACGAGCTTCTGCTGTTGCTGTAGATGCAAGCATAATATAATCACATCTTCCTGTTAAGAAACCTAATGTTTGAGCACAATCTCCAACTGCAAAAATATTTTTTTCCAGTGTACGGCCATAATTATCGACAATAATTGCTCCGGCAATATTGGTTGACAATCCTGATTTTTTTGCTATTTCTACATTTGGTTTATATCCAACAGCAAAAATTACTGCATCAGCTTTAATTTCTTCATTATTTTTTAATCTAACTCTGTCAACTGTTCCATTGCTGCCTAACACCTCCTCAACTGAAGTTGATGTGCGTACATTTACATTTGATTTCTTAAGTTCTTCAGTTGCTGTTTCACTTAAAGTATGAGAAAAAGCTTTTGCAAAACAAAATTCCTCACTTTCAATTAGACTTATTTTTTTATCCGTATTCATAGCCAATTGTTCTGCCACTTCAGCACCTATAAATCCACCACCTACAATAATAATATTTTTTTTATCTTTTAATTCTCTAAATAAATTATTGATATATTCATAACTTTTTCTAATGTAAAATACATTTTTCAGGTCATATCCGGGTATAAAATCAGCAACAACAGCTTTTGATCCGGTTGCAAAAACAAGCTTTTCAAAAGAAAGTTGTTCTCCGGACTGTACTTTGACCATTTTATCTTTGATGTTAACATCAACAACAGAATCGGTAATTACTTCTCCTCCTAAGTCAATAAATGCTTTTGGTCCCATAATATTTTTATCTACAGAATTAAGATTGTGAAATATATATGGGATACCACAGGGAACTAAAGCTTTTTCTTCTTCACGAACCATTAAAATTGATTTATCGGGATTTTGTTTTTTAACTGTTACTCCCGTTATTATGCCCGCAGGACCGGCTCCGATAATTACTACATCATATTTTTTCATTTGTATTTCATTTAAATTATTAATTGTTTTCTCTTTATGTTGTAAAACTCTGTGTAAATCAAATTATAATCATTTCCTATTGCGTTTATTTCAATTATAGTTATATGATATGAACAATGCCTACGGCACTATTCATATCGGGTCGGATTTTTATTGTAAAATGAGACAATGTCTACGGCACAGTCTCATATCATTGGATTTATCCAATGACCCTACAAGTTCACAAGAAAAATCCGACCCGTTATTTTATGCATCAAAATTAGTGTTTTTAATAAAAGTCCCAAAGGACTTTTAATATTTTTATTCTGATTTTCAACAGATTTTATGTAACTTTCAGTTGTCTTTTGCTTGTTACATTCAGTATAAACTAATATCAACACTAATTATGAAAAAATAATCTTTTGTAGATTGGGCGTTGTCGAAATAGGGTTTGTTCTTAACAACAACGGTTTCGAGGCTTATTTTACAAACAACATACTCAACTTCCAAAAGTTTTAATAGTATTTCATTATTAAATTGCAACGATACTAAGTTATAATGCCGTGTATTGCTTCTTACAACCGTTTATTTTATTTCGTTCATATTGGTTAGGTATATTTTGTTGTTTTCATAAAACCCGATATGCGATCCAAAACTCGGTATATAATTTCTCATATCCAGTTCTGTGTTTTCAGTTCCTCGAAATTTGACCTTCTTCAACTTTTTTAATTTCTTTCCTTTGATTTCAAAGAGTTTAAAATTATTCCTGTCATATCCTTCATCCATCAATATTCTATCGCCTAAAATGCTTATCGAACTTGAACCCGCAATTTTGGACTTCCAAAATTCTATCCGGTTTGAACTATTGAGTTTAACCAGAGGAAATCCGGTATAATAATAAAACCAAGTATTATCCTCTGAATCAATATTCATGGCATAACAATCTGACATATGGTCAAGGCCATCAGTTGGTTCAAATTCTCGGACTTTTTCTCCGTCTTTGCTCCAACAAACTAATCCCGAGCGACCTATTGGATTGTCCCATCCATTACTCCCAAAGATTCCCTCGTCAAAATACGAGGTCCAAATATTGCCTTTGGAATCAATTTTAACGCCCTGAATTCCGTCACCGGCAATAAAGTTCCTGACCAACTCTCCACTTGTGTTATATATTCTTGCATTTTTGTCAATTTCAGTTTCACTTTCGTACAGGCTTCGCCCGCATATCAAGAGAATTTCATCAGTTGGCAGATAATTCACATAGTGGAAGTTGTAATACTCATCTTTAATAACCGTTCTTAATATTTCATTGCCTTCTAAATCATGACGAATGAAAGTATAGTTTTTTGTGTTTTCTGATTTGATTACCGGAAACATTTCATCTTCTGTTCGATATGCAGGTTCAGAATGAATTATTAAGGTATTTACCCCTCTACTGTCAATTGAAACAGATATAATTTTATCATTATTTTCCAATATCTCTGAATAGTCAATAATTGATTCGGTTGTAATTGTTTTTGGTCTAAATATCATTTTGTTAGTTTATATTTTAGTATTTTCGATATTACAGCAAGAGCCTGTAGTTATTATTAAATAGTATTCACTGTTCAATTTCATCGTTTGGTTTTCCCGGATTGATCCCAACGATTAGTATATGGTTAATGACGGGTTTATAGTACAACGCTCAATCTGTCACAAACTTAGTTTTATGTAGAATGCTTGATATTAAATACTATTCCGTCATTAACGATATACAAGGCTATGCAATTGAACCTAAATTAAGCGATTATCTGCTTCGACAAGCACCAATTTATTGAGTTAAAAGGTTTATAAAAAAAGACGCAAAGACCAAAGAGTTTTTTTACTTTTTTTATAAGCTTTATTATTCTCAATATATTGGCACTTCTCTTTGCATATAATCGCTCAGTTTAGGTTGACGTTTATTTCAATTTTTTGTGACAAAGCCACCAGTCATAACATTCAAATTCTCCGTCTTTTGCTTTTTTCAGTCTTTCATTTGCTGTTTCAACATCAGTAGCAGGCGGAATAATTACTCTGTCTTCTAAAATTTCATTATTCGGCCAATTAGCAGGCATTGCCACTTCATTATCATCCGACACTTGCATTGCTTCTACTACTCGCAATATTTCATCCATATTTCTTCCTAATTCTTGCGGATAATAGAGCATAATTCTAATTTTTGCATCGGGATCAACAATAAAAACTGCTCTTACTGTATTTGTTCCTTTTCCGGGGTGGATTATTCCAAGAGTTTCAGCTACTTTACCGGTATCGGCAATTATTGGAAACTCAATCTCTGTATTCATATTATCTTTTATCCACTCTTCCCATTTTATATGAGCAAATACTTGATCGACACTTAATCCGATTAATTCACAGTTCAACGCCTTAAATTTGTCGTACCTTTGTTGAAAAGCAACAAATTCGGTAGTACAGACCGGTGTAAAGTCAGCCGGGTGACTAAATAAAACAAACCATTTTCCTTTATAATGTGAAGGTAAATTAATCCGTCCTCTTGTGGTTTGAACTGTCATTTCAGGAAAGCTGTCTCCTAATAAAGGCATTCCTTTTTTTTCATTTAAATTTTCCATAATTTCTCTGTTTTAAAAATTAATACTCTGTTTATTTCATAATTGCACAATCTATAATAAATCCAACTATAACACTTCTCTATTGTGCAAATTTTGGTTATAGCTTTCGTCTCATTAGCATCTAATGTATTATTTTTAATAGATTATCCAAAGAAATTTTAATCATTATTTATTGAGATGTACAACAATTGAACATCTCGCTCTTACGAATTCTCCCCTTTGTTTTTAAGGAATGTAGGCATTGTTAAAAACATCCGTTTTATTTCATCGAGAGTAACCATCACAGCATAGAACAACAGCCATCTTTGTTACTAAAAACATCATTTCTAAGACCTTAAACTCAAAAAGGGCTATTGTAAGATGACTTAGTTTTTCAGCAAAACTAAACTCGAATTCCGGTAACTAAAACATCATCGACTTGGTCTTGATCTCCTTTCCAATTATTAAATTCGGTTTGTATAAGCTGCTTCTGTTTATCTACCGGCTCGTCACTTATTTTGAGCAAGAAATCACGAAATTTTTTCTTCAAATACTTTCTGTTTTTTCCGCCGCCAAACTGGTCTTCAAATCCGTCAGAGGCCATATAAATCATATCTCCTTTCTGCATTTGAAAATCCTGACGTGTAAACGATTTATCATCTCTTCGGTGAACTCCTACCGGCATTCGATCAGCATCCAATGTTATCTGTTCCCCGTCCCTTACAATATAAATTGAGTTATTGGCTCCGGAAAAGCTAAGATCCAAAGTTTTTGTATTCAGCATTAACAACGACAAATCGTAACCGTCCTTTGTTCCCGATTTTTCATCGGATTGCCTGAGAGTTACTTTCAGTTTTGACCGTAAATCATTTAATATCACATTGGTTTTGCAAGTGGATGAATGATGACTGTCTTCAGTAATTATTTCATTCATAAAAGCTATGCCGAGCATACTCATAAAAGCCCCCGGAACTCCGTGTCCGGTAGAGTCTGCTGCCACAAAAATAATATTATCACCAATTCGCTTGAACCAATAAAAATCACCGCTGACAATATCTCTGGGTTTCCATACAATAAAATGACGCGGAAGTTCCTTCCGAATCATTGCTCGAGGCGGCAACAATGCGGCTTGTATTCTGCTTGCATATTGAATGCCGGCTTCAATCTCTTCTTTTTGTTCCTGAAGTGTTGTATTTTTTATTCCAAGTAATTTGTTCTGCTCTTCAATTTTCTTCTCATACCGACGAGAAATTCTACGAGCCGAAAATGTGGATAAAACGGCTATAAAGAAACCCAAAATCACGAAACCCACATTGAACAAAAACTGTTGTTTATCAACTTGCTTTTGTATTTGTTCAATATTTTCGTGAGCAGAAATCATCCAATCCGTACCTTCTACCGGAGCCATATACGAAATGTCGGTTTTCTTCTTGGTATGAAATAAACCACTGACAGCTTTTCCTTCTGACAGCACATCCAATGTTCGACGATCTACACCTGATTGAAAATCACTGTAGAGAAATCCCCCGGGTAAACTCATCCCAATCATATTTGTATCGGGATGGCAGACCAACTCTCCTTTGGTTTTATCAAACATACACAGAAATCCTTTTTCAGATTCACTCCCGAATATGGCCTCCTGAAAGTGTTCCAAAATCTCTGCTTTGCTGTCTCCTTGCGATAACTGATATTTCATAAGTTTTGACATCGTCTCAGCTTGCCTTCTGTTAACATCAATCTGGAGGTCAACATATTGGCCTTCCATATAATCCAACCCCACATAAACTCCGCTGTAACCAACAAGCATTATGCTCAAAAGAACAGAAAGAAACGTATATATATACCTTTTATCTATTTTCATTACACAATAATTTGACATCAATAAATTAGCAAAAATTCTGCATCATAAAAGCAACATATTGTTGCCGACATTTGCATTTCCTCGCACTCTATTCTGAATATTTATCCAGCTGACTTAATAAGATTTGTTTTTCATTTTTACCCAAAGCACTAATACTTATAGAGGGAAAAATAAACTCACCCTGTTGTACATTGGCCGTGATTATTATCGCTTGTTTTAGCCCAAATACCGATTTTTTTAATTGATAAGAACTTATGGCAGAAACCGGCAACTTGAATGCTTTGTATTTTCTGAAAAAAGGATGAGCCGAATAATATCTGACATCTATTTGATGGCCGGTATCTTTCATATAAAAATAATTTAATCGAAAAAATAACATACTAACATACGCCAAAATCAAAACTATGATGAACACAGACAATGAATATTCAATAGTCAATGCATTATTTTCAAACATTGTATAAGCTCCCAAGGAAAAAACTAAACCTAAAATAATAAGATAGGAGATTCTTAATTTCGCTGTTGTCAATTTATTTTCAATTATCATCGGATTTATTTTTTGACTAAGTTAAATAAAAAAATCAAATTCATGAATTATACAGACTTAAAATTAGATTCCGTTCAATACCGGTTATTCTGATATATTTGGCTTTGGTGGTTCAATATGCCGGGTTTGTATTAATAATTTTAAAAACTCAATAAAGTACACTACTTTTGAGTAATTGAAAAACTATCAAAATAGTTTCCGAAAATTTTTAAATTTGCAGAAATAATATTTTTTAATTTAATCCACTTATTATGTATAAAAAGACGCTTTCATTACTAATTATCTTCGCTCTTATTCTGAACCTGACAGTCAGCGCTGACGGAAAAGACGGAAAAGACGAAGGGATGTGGCTCCCCTTTCTTGTTCAAAAATTGAACATGAAGAAAATGAAAAAAATGGGGTTGAAACTATCAGCTGAAGATATTTACAGCGTAAACAACAGCAGTCTCAAAGATGCCGTAATTGCTCTTGACCATGGGTCTTGTACCGGTGAATTAGTATCGGCTCAGGGTTTATTCTTAACTAACCACCATTGCGGTTACGGTGAAATTCAAGCACACAGTACTGTTGAACATGATTACTTGACCGAAGGCTTTGTGGCTGAAACAAAAAAAGACGAACTGGCTAATCCGGGCAAAACCGTTTCATTTCTTATCAGTGCAAAAGATGTAACGGATCAAATTCTTGCTAAAATTTCAGACAAAATGGACGAGCAAGAACGAGAAATGATGATTCGCAAAGTCATTGACGAAATTACCGGCGAAGCAACAGAGGGTACACACTATCATGCGGATGTACAAAGTTTTTTCAAAGGAAACAACTACTATTTATTTGTTTACGAAACGTTCAAAGACGTCAGATTGGTTTACGCACCACCTTCATCTATTGGGAAATACGGTGCTGACACCGACAATTGGATGTGGCCCCGACATACCGGAGATTTTTCAATGTTCAGAATATATACTGCACCGGATGGTTCTCCGGCAGAATATTCAGAAGAAAATGTACCGCTGAAACCCCGTCATTTTTTCCCTATTTCCATGAAAGGCTATGAAAAAGGAGACTTTGCAATGGTAATGGGATATCCCGGAAGCACTTCTCGTTATTTAACGGCCGACGGCGTGTCACAAACCATGGAAAACGAAAATAAAATTCGGATCAAACTTCGCAGAATCAAGCAAGAAATAATGAAGTCTGAAATGGATAAAAATAATAAAGTCCGAATTCAGTATGCTTCAAAATATTCGCGTTCAACCAACTACTACAAATACTCTATCGGTCAAAATAACGGACTCAAAAATCTTAACGTAGTAGCAAAGAAAACGAAATTAGAGAAACAACTGACTCAGTGGATAAACGCAAACAAAGACAGAAAAGCCAAATACGGCAAAACTTTGGAGCTGATTAACACTGCAGTTAAAAATACTGACGAGTATGACATTGCCATGAATTATTGGATTGAGGCCATTTGGATGGGCGGAGAATTTACCCGGTTTTCATTAACGTCTTCTCGAGCTTTACAACGATATATGGCTATCAACAGTGAAGAATCAATGACAGAACTCAAAAAAAACGGTAAAGATTTCTTTAAAGACTATTATCAGCCCATTGACAAAAAGAAATTTGTGGCTATGATGAAAGCCTACAAAAATGATATTGATGAAAAATTCCACCCTTCATTCTTTAATACTGTTGAGTCAGGCTATGAAGACAGTTTTGCCAAATTTGCTGATTCGCTGATGGAAAGTTCAATTTTTACAAACCAAGAGCGATACAATGCTTTTATTAACAACCCCGATGCTGTAGTACTTAAAAATGACTTGGCTCTGCAGGTTGCTCAATCGGCAATAATGCTTTATCAGGAAATAAGTCAGGCAACTCAAGAGCAGGTTTACAACAAAACCAAAGGAGAAAGATTGTACATGGCAGCATTAAAAGAGATGCTCAAAGACAAGGCACTTTACCCTGATGCCAATTCAAGCATGCGTTTTACTTATGGCAGCGTAGGCAACTATGAGCCCAGAGATGCCGTTCTGTACAAGCACTATACAACCCTTGACGGATACATGGAAAAAGAAGACATTGGTTCTGCCAAAACGGCTGAATTTTATGTTCATCAGAAACTAAAGGACTTGTACGATGCCAAAGACTACGGCAACTACGCCACCAAACTTCCCAACGGAGAAAAAGAAATGCGTGTTTGTTTTACGACCAACAATGACATTACCGGAGGAAACTCAGGAAGCCCTGTTTTAAACGGTAAAGGCGAGCTTATGGGTATTGCTTTTGACGGCAACTGGGAAGCCATGAGCGGAGATATTGCTTTTGAAACAGAACTTCAAAAGTGCATCAATGTTGATATTCGATTTGTTCTTTTCGTTATCGACAAATACTCAGGTGCCACTCACCTTATTGATGAAATGGAATTGAAATAGATTTTGTAATTTATGAAATAAGAAAAGTCCTGTTCTTTAGAGCAGGACTTTTTTTTATGCCGATATTCTTTTACTTTAAAATATTTGGCTTGGAATCTTAAATGTAAACAGTATTTTTCCTGAAAAAATCAATTACATGCTTTTTTTTACCAACTTAGCAATCTCCATCGGATAATACCAATGTTCTAAGTGATGAATTCTGCGGGCAAGTGCGTCGGGTGTATCCTCTTTATAAACCGGGCATTTATGTTGAGCAATAATTTGGCCGTCATCATATTTATTATTGACAAAATGAATGGTAATTCCACTCTCCTTCTCATTTGCAGCAATCACTGCACGATGTACTCTGTCGCCATACATTCCTTTTCCGCCGTATTTGGGCAACAATGCCGGGTGAATATTAACAATTTGTGATGAAAAGGCAGAAATCAATGACGAAGGAATCAGTTTCAGGTAGCCGGCAAGAACAATAAAGTCCACGGAATAATTCCTTAAAAGTGATACCAAGTATGACCCGGAAGAATACTCCTGCTTTTTCAAAACTAAGGCAGGGACTTTAAGCTGCTCGGCTCTTTTGAGCACGTATGCCCTTGGATTATCACTGATGACAACCGAAATACCTATATTTGAATAATCTTCAAAATACTTAATAATAGTTTCAGTATTAGTTCCTGAGCCTGAGGCAAATATGGCAATAGATGTCATTTCTTGTTATATTTTAAATAAAAAAATTTTACCGATTGCCGATTTTCCGATTTTTTTGTTTCACAGGAAGTTATGCAACTCAGCAAAAGTTTATAGTGTTAAAATTAGTTAAATAGAATAGAAATTTGCAGTAAAATTACTATAATTGAACGAGATATGTGACTATAGAACAAATAAAACTTGATAGAACAGAGAAAATTTTTTTTTTTTGGACTTATTATTTTTCTTTGCACTGTATTAAATACGAATTTATTAACTAAAACATTTTATTATGTCTGATGTTTCATCAAGAGTAAAAGCTATTATTGTTGACAAATTAGGAGTAGAAGAGGACGAAGTAAATAACGAAGCAAGCTTCACCGATGATTTAGGAGCTGATTCTTTAGATACTGTTGAACTTATCATGGAATTTGAAAAAGAGTTTAATATTGCAATTCCTGATGATAAAGCAGAATCAATTGGTACTGTCGGAGACGCCGTATCATACATTGAAGAAAATGCAAAGTAAATACTGACCAAATTCGAGGATTATAGCTATCGAATGACGATTGTTATAATCCTCATTTTTTTATGTAATAAAATTTTCAACATGGAGTTAAAACGTGTAGTTGTAACAGGACTGGGTACAATAAATGCACTGGGTCATAACCTGGAAGAAACCTGGAAAAATATGTTAAAGGGTACCAGCGGTGCAAGACCTATAACAACATTTGATACAGAGTACTTTAAGACAAAATTTGCTTGTACAATTGAAAATTATGATTCTTCAAAATACTTTGCCAGGAAAGAAGCTCGTAAAATGGACAAGTACACCCAATACGGTATAATCGCCGCCAACGAGGCAATGAAGGACTCCAAGATTGATTGCGATAAAATAAATAAAGATCGAGCAGGCGTTATTTGGGGATCAGGAATCGGAGGTATTGAAACATTTACCCAAGAATCCAGAATATATATTGAAGGCGGCCCGGTACCCCGTTTCAGCCCGTTTTTTATACCAAAAATGATTGCAGATATTGCTTCAGGCCATATTTCCATAATACATGATTTCAGAGGACCGAATTTTACTACAGTTTCTGCTTGTGCTTCATCGGCCAATGCCTTGGTTGATGCGTACAACTATATCCGATTAGGGAAAGCTGATGTTATGATTTCAGGAGGTTCGGAAGCTGCGGCTAACGAAGCCGGAATAGCCGGATTCAACGCTATGCGAGCAATTTCTACAAGAAATGATGATCCGAAAACGGCCTCAAGACCTTTCGATGCCGACAGAGACGGTTTTGTTATAGGAGAAGGTGGTGCGGCCATTATACTTGAAGAGTATGAACATGCCAAAGCACGCGGTGCAAAAATATATGCAGAGTTTGCCGGTGGCGGACTTAGTGCCGATGCACATCACATCACTGCCCCCCACCCTGAAGGAAGAGGGGCTGCCGTAGTTATGAAAAATGCGTTGGAAGATGCTGAAATGGTTCCTGAAGACATTGATTACATCAATCTTCACGGAACATCAACCGGCCTTGGAGATATTGCCGAGCCCAAAGCTGTTCAAAAAGTTTTCGAAGACCATGCTTATAAACTCAGCATCAGCTCCACAAAATCTATGACCGGACACTTACTCGGCGCAACAGGAGCTTTAGAAGCCATTGTATGCATTATGGCTACTAAAGAAGATATTATTCCTCCAACCATCAACCAGTTTAATTTGGATGAAAAAATAGACAAAAGGCTGGACTTTACATTTCATAAAGCAAAAAAACGAGAAATTAAAGCCGCATTGAGCAATACATTTGGGTTTGGAGGACACAATGTTTCTGTAATTTTTAAAAAGTGCTAAAAAGTATTTGAACTAATTTTGAAGTGTAACAGAATATTAAACGGAATTGCATTTTTATGCTTACCGCTGCGACATTATAATTTATGTGCATACACAAATACTATTTTTTCGGGTTCATTATAACTAAATGATTCATGTATTCTGTGAATGTCCTAAATAAAAGATCAAATAAAAAAAATCGGAAATTCAGAAGAGATATTTCGAAGATTTTAGGGTTTAAACCTAAAGATATTTCATTATATATTCTTGCTTTAACTCATAAGTCGGTGCAAGTGAGTCCTGTATCCGACAGCTACGGAAATAACGAGCGATTGGAGTTTTTGGGCGATGCCGTACTCGATGCTGTGGTGAGTGAATTACTCTACAATAGATTTCCTTCGGCTGATGAAGGGTTTATGACGAAGATGCGCGTAAGAGTTGTTAACGGAAAACATTTGGCAAGAATGGCCAAAGATATTGGCTTAAATAAGTTATTGATTGCTAATGCCGGCAAAAATCCGTCGTTCAGAATATACGAGGATGCTTTGGAAGCATTCATTGGAGCGATACAAATTGACCGAGGTTATAAATTTGTAAAGAAATTTATATACCAAAAATTATTTGTGCAATATATAGATCTCAATGAGTTGAAACACAAAAACGAAAACTATAAAAGTCGACTCATTGAATGGTCACAAAAGAAAAAAAGAGACCTTAAGTTAATTACAGAGCCTTCAGCAATTGAAACGGATAAATTTATATGCAAAGTATTAATTGAAAATGAATTGTTCGGAAAAGGAAAAGCCGGCTCTAAAAAAGAAGCTGAACAAAAAGCATCCATGCAAGCCCTGGAAGAATTAAAAAAACAAAACCGTGTCTGAAAAGTTAATCATAAATGATAACAGCTTTCCGAAAAGAATTATTGCTCTTTCTCTTAATGAATCGTCATTCAGAGCTTCGTGGATTATTGGGAAAAACCTGGGCCTGGAGTTTAAGAAAGAACCGAATATAGAATTAAAACAAAAAGGTCAAAAATTGTCACTTGACAACTACACATGCATACAACAAAACGACCTCATATTCAGATTAATTGCTAACAAATCCGAATTAAACTATCTGGTTCAAAAACATAAAAACTTTGATTACTTTCTTATGTTCTCAAATACGTCAACCGGACCAAAACTAAGCGAAGTCAGAGCAAAACTACAAGAGGCTAAGGGTATTTTAGGCGCTTTTATTATGAATCCGCCAAAAGAAGTTTCTAAAGTGCTGAAAAACTATACTTTTTAATTTTGCTCTATAAAAAAACTGATAAACAACTGCCGGTTTGAAACCAAAACACTACAACATTCCCATATTTCTTCCGGAACTGTCTTGTCCGCATCGTTGTGTATTTTGCAATCAGCAGAAAATCAGCGGTACTCAAAAGGTTCCTTCCGCCGGGCAGGTTAAATCGATTATAGATAAGCACCTGACAACAATTAAAAGTTACAAAAACACAAACATTGCATTTTTCGGCGGAAGCTTCACCGGACTGCCCCTCGAAATGCAAAAAGAATATTTGTCGGTTGCCCGGCCATATATCACACAAAAAAAAGTGAGCGGGATTAGACTTTCTACTCGTCCGGATTATATTGATCGTGAAAACTTAGCTGTCTTAAGAGAATACGGGGTACAAACCATTGAACTGGGGGCTCAGTCTTTCGATAAGGATGTACTTAAATTATCACAACGCGGGCATAATATTGATGATACAGAGCGAGCAGCCCGGCTGATTAAATCCATGGGGTTTGAGCTGGGTTTGCAAATGATGATTGGATTGCCGGGAGACAATCCGACAAAAGCCATGCACACCGCTCAAGAGATTGTAAGATTAGAGGCTGACAGTACAAGAATATACCCCACTCTTGTAATAAAGGATACTGCTTTGGCTCGCTTTTACAAAGAAAAAAAATACGATCCGATGAGTATTCCCGAGGCCGTAAAACTAACCAAAGAGCTTAGCATATATTTTGAAAAGCATAATGTAACCATACTGCGTGTCGGATTGCATCCTTCCGAAGATCTTAACTACAACAAATCATTGCTTGCAGGGCCTTACCACCCGTCGTTTAATGAACTGGTTCTGACCGAACGATGGAACGATATTCTGCAAAATGCATTCGTCGATAAACAACCCGGGAACTACCGCTTAAGCGTCAATCCCAAGCAGCTTAACTATGCTGTGGGGTATAAATCGAAAAATAGTAACACTCTTGCAAAACAAGGGTTCTCCCTTTCATTCATCCCCGACAGCAGCGTACGGAATTTTAAATTAAAATTTGACTAAAGGATTATTCCGAAATAACTTGACGCTTTATGGTACAGAAACAAAATAACGTCGTTTAATACTGTCAATTTATTTCATCACAATCCCAACGAGAAACCGGCTCAAGTTAATCAAACAGTCCGAAATCAAATGTCAAACAGCAATTGGTATCTTCTACTCCACCACTTTATATCCTGATTTGTTTGTGGCATCTACAATATCTTCCTCCGAAGCCATTTGTCATATTCTATAACCGCATTCTCTTTAACATGAGATAATTTGGCAGTGGATACTCCCTCCAATTTCGTAACAGCTTTAGTGATATGATTCTCACAATTTGTACAAGTCATACCGTCCACTTTCAACTCTACCGTTGACATTTCTGATGTTTCCGGCTGGGCATTCTCCGGCTGATTCTCCGGTTTGTGCTCACAACAAGATGTAATAATCAGAGAAAACAAGGCGAAGACCAATACGCCTAATGCAAATTTTTGTTTTGTATTTTTCATCATTTAAAATTTAAATAGTTTCGTATATTATTATCTGTAAATATAATCTAATTTCTAATTAAAGTCCAAAAAATTTTCAGCAATGAATAATCGAGTAGGCAGGGGAATTACTTCCCCGCCCTCTCACACCACCAAGCATGCTCTCACACTTGGCGGTTTTAGTTAATAGTTGAACTTTGCGTAATTTAATGACCAATTAATTGTCATCAAATTCTTTGTTAAGGCTCGTCCTTGTTTTCCTGCTTCATTTACTTGCCCCACTTTTCTTGCTTTCGCATGGAATACGTCCTTACGATTGTCGAAAGAGTGAATATCATTCTGCTTTTGTAACTGATATGATATTTCTTGCCGGTGCTCCATAATTGAAAATTCTTACTGACGGTTATTGAGCGATAGTCGAAATACTGCTCCTTATATTAACCAATTCAGTCCTTTGTAGGCTTGTAAGACCTCCACTATTTCTTTTAGTGGCTCGTTTCCACCTACAACTATGACCTCTGCTGACTTCTCACTCTTACCTCTTTTTGACCTTTCGCCGTTTGTTACCGTTCGGTTTATTGCTGTTGCAACAGTTGGTGAGACCTCTCGGGATAATATAATAATCTTTCCTTGTGTTCTGCCTGATTTACTCTATGGGATTACGGTTGATGTCCGGGGGGGGTCCCAATTCATTGCTCGGTTGCCCTCCCAAATTAGCCTTGTATCAGGTCCTCTACGTCAGTCCGCCGGTTGGCGGATGCTGATGGCTTCTTTCAGATTTGCAGTCGCCCGCAACACCC
>JAYEIA010000299.1:0-5744 GCA_034659855.1 Bacteroidota bacterium | reverse complement strand
TTCGGCTTCGCTCAACCTCCGGAAATTTGAATATTATCTTGTAAAAGCCTTATAATCTTCATATTCAAAAAAACACCTCTATTCTAAACTATAGCCTTATATTTTAATAACTCGTTGAATATTAAATAAATAACACTTTTAACTTTAAAACTTTATACTTTTTATACTCGTATGTTTGTATTCTCAGTTTAACCGGGTTGGTGCATATCTCGGAGTAAGTCGTTGATTGTTTTTACGGGGTTGAACGTTACCACAGGTACCTCAACAAATACGGTATTCCATTTTGCCATAGCTCCGTTCCACAATCCGGGCAGTTCCATGGCTTTCAGTGATTTACCGTTGACGGATTTTTCAGAAATAAAGGCTGTTTGAGGATCAACAAATTCGTGTAAGTCAAACCCTATCCCCTCAAAATCTCTTGTACTCAAGACCAGATCTACCGGATTAAAATGTGTAGCTGCTCCGACAATATCTTGCTTTTCCTTACTGTCGGGATCTATTTGTGAGCCTTCCACAATTTGTAAGGATTCCTCGCCGTCTTCATTTTTGACATAGAACGGTCCGCCGCCCGGTTCTCCGCCATTTTTAACCATTCCGCACACTCGAATGGGACGATCCAATAAATCAAACAAATAGTTACGCTGCTTCTTTTTCGAATATTCTGAAAAATTTTCCGGTAAAGTATAGTTAAATGTCTTTCGTGCAAACGATGCGGCTTCTTTAAGTAAGTCCTCATCTTTTGAATGATTCAGTTTTTCCAAAAAATAAAAGGATTTATTCCTGACATCTACCAAAACTCCGCCTAAAGCTTTTTTATAAGTATAGGTCTCTTTTTTATAATGATCGGGTACAATATTATCAATATTCTTTACAAATATAATTTCAGCATTTAAATCATTCAAGTTTTCAATCAAAGCACCGTGGCCGCCCGGACGAAACAATATGCTTCCGTCGGCCAACCTAAACGGCTCATTGTTCATATCGACAGCAATAGTGTCGGTATAAGATTTTTGAGTAGAAATTTCTATTTCAAACTTTAAATTCCTCGATGATGAGTAGCTCGAAATTAATTTCTGAAGTTCTTCCTCAAAAAGTTCTTTATGCTCCTCGGATACTGTAAAATGCAACGGGATTTCATTTTGTCGGGACGCATAATTTATTCCCTCCGTAAAATGTTCTTCCAGGGCTGTTCTGTTTCCCGAAGCGTAGGAATGAAACAGCAAAAGTGCTTTAGGCAAATTGGCATAATTCATCCCTTTGTCGGTCAAAAAGAAGCGAAGCACTTCTTTATAATCCTTTGACAAATCGAGATCTTCATTTTCTGCTATTTTTCGTAATTTCGGATAAAATGCAAAATCTTCAATACGATCAAAAAATTCTTTTACCGGTTTGTACTCTTCTGTTTTTATTAAATCAGAGGCCTTATCCGATGAATTCATAAAAGCCGATAAAACTTTAAACATTCGACTGGCTGCCCCGGAGGCCGGAACAAATTTTAATACTCTTTCGGTCTTTAAGGCCTGTTCATAACCTTCGATATAATCGGAAAGCTTTTCATCGTTTAATCTCATTATTCCGTCGCCGACCAAAGCCGGACCGGAAATATTCGCATAAGGGAAACCGGTTTGGAATGCGTTTAACCGGTCTTTGACCTGATAAACAGGAATTCCTTTATCTGAAATTTGATTTTTGTCGTCTGTAGTAAATGTATAAGGCATAATATTATTTTTAAAGTCGATATGTTATTTAATGATATAATTTTTTAATGGTATAATTATTTAATGATATAATGATACAATACCTTGCTATTCAACAAATACACTCTTTGTAAAAGTCAAATTATTAACCGTTTAAAGTATATATTCATTCATTTTACCATTTTTCTTCATCATAATTTATTAAAAAAGTTGAAATGGAAAAATAATCTATTATTTCTGTTTGTTCTGCTGCTGTTTTTGCAAATTCTATATCATTCGGGCAATAAACCAAGTAATCTCTTTTGTTCAGCAAGCCCTATCTTAGTGCTTGTTCCGAAATAACTTGACGCTTTAAACTTCTTCTTTTACCCTTAGTTTTTGCTCGTTCGCAAAAAATCTTGAAATTCCGTTAAAAAAACTCACTATTCGCAGTCTTTTCAAATTGAGAAAGAACAAAATAACTTCGTTTAAAAATTGTCAATTTATTTCATCACAACCCCTTAGGAGTTATATTTTGTTACATTATCACCGATTTGAAACAAATTTAATAAACTTGACTTAATAATAAAAATAAAGCAGTTTTTTCAAAAGAGACTTTACGGAAAAAAATCAACGTCCTCAATAATTTTTTCGATAATTTTATCTATGCGGTTTGGTGTTTCTCTTTCTGCATCTTTTTGTGGCAACGCAGAATTGAACAATGGATAAACCCTCAGATTATCCGGCAAAACAGAATCTTTTAATGAGCTGCCCCCGCATATTACGGCTGTGGGAATTTTATGATAACTTGCCGATTGATACACCGCCCCCGGCACTTTTCCGTTCAAGGATTGTTCATCAAAATTGCCTTCTCCTGTTATTACTAATTTTGCTTTCTGCAAGTAATTGTCAAAATTGACTTCCTCCATAATGTATGAAGCACCGGAGACAATGTCAGCATTCAGAAAAGTCGAAAACCCGGCTCCCATTCCGCCCGCTGCCCCGGCTCCGGCTTTATTTACTATTCCCGGACGGAGTGTTTCGATATATTTTGCAAATCGGCTCATATTATACTCCAAAATTTTTAACATCTTTCTGTCGGCCCCCTTTTGCGGTGCGTAACTATATGCAGCGCCGGACTTGCCCAACAACGGATTTCTCACATCCGACAATACAATAAATTCTGCCTGTGTTTTGATAAATTTAAGGTTTGTATCCTCAACTTTTCTAATCTGCCCAAGGGTATCGGCTGAGGGGTTTAAACTTTTTCCGTCCTCATCAAGAAATCGAAATCCAAGAGCCTGTAATGCATTGCAACCGGCATCATTTACAGCACTTCCTCCGAGGGTGATTAATATTTTTTCGGCGCCTTTGCACAGAGCAGAAAGAATCAACTCTCCGGTTCCGAAACTACTTGCTTTCACCGGATTATATTCCTCCGGAAGAAGCAATGACAGACCGGAAGCTTTTGCCGATTCTACGACAGCTGTTTTACTTTTTTCAGAATAGTAATAAGATGTGCGAATGGGTCGCCCGATTGGATCTGAGACGGTTTCATAAACAGGACTTGCATTCAGTTGTTTAGACAATATTTCTGCGGAACCCTCTCCCCCGTCGGCCAAGGGCAATAGTTTGTAACTGAGCTCGGGGTACTGTTTTTTCAGACCGTCCCTAATCATTGATGCTATTTGACGAGCCGAAAAAGTACCTTTAAATTTGTCGGGGGTAATTAGTATCATTTTTGTATTTGCCTAATTTTATCAACAGGAATAAACAAAGTTCGATATAAGATACCTGAGACCATATAAATTATAATGCTTATCTGTATGATTCCCCAAAACCTTTCAATTAGGAACATTGATTTTTAACCCGTTAAAAATGGCTTTGGGAAACCAAACAAATAAGTCTTTTAAAACACAAAATTAAAAGAAAAACTGTACTCCAACCCTCGCATATTTCTGTTAAACTTAAAGGGGACGAAATAGCCGACTTTATTATCAATCAAAACGTATTTGTTTTTAAACAATTCCAATCCGAAAAATGCTTTAACATACGGGAGCCCTGATTTTGTAGCTTCTGATGTAGCAAACATTCCCCCAAAATTATACCCTGTATATAAATTGAACCATTTTCGCTTGCCGCGTCCAAAGTGTCCGGTATAAAAATCTTGCCCAAAACCAAAATGAAAGAATTCCTGAAACTGCACAAAGTCTGTAACCGTAGTATAATCTTTCAACGCCCCTACCGTAAAATGTGTCTTCCCTTTGGTAATCATATACTTTAGAGAATACCCCATGTATTGACTTCCGGAAACTCCGACTTTGGGTGTTTCTACAAAAAGCATATCAAAAGCTGCACCGGGCATATTTACCCGGTTTACACCACTTTCGTGAACATTAGGAATTGTAAGTAAATGTTTCATTTACTTACAATTCCTTAGAAGTAATGCCAAACGATAACTTGAAAATAATATACTCTTAATTTTTTCTTGTCGTTGTGATGTAAGGCTCTTTCCCTGCAAAAACTATAGGGACTTTTACAATATTTTTCTCTTCTATTTTATTATCAATCAATTCTTTGTAATATTTATTTCTGTTTATCTGTGCAAAAGCTGATTTTATTTCATTATTAATTCTTGTTGTAAATTCATCAGCATTTTCTTTCTCTTTTTGTTTCTCTATTTGTTTGATTTCAATTACAACTCCGGTTTGCTTATGCAAGGGGGCATGTCCCCTTGGTATAAGCATAATGTCATATCGTCCTTCGCCACTTTCTTTATTGGATTTTATGATATAATCATCGCCAATTATTGCAAGCAGACCCAAAATGTATGAATGATAAACATATTCGTGATTTTTTGCCGTGTCGTAATAACTGAATGTATCTCCTATTATTTCTTTAAATCCCTTTTCAAAATCGGTTAATTGATTATTAATTAAATAATTCGTAGTGTCTTGAAGCAACGATTTAATTATTTTAATATCTGTTTCGAACCATTCAATAATTGTCTTCTTAAAAATAATTTTCAACTCATAATTAGGTATCATTAATTCATACTCTCCTAACCGTATTTGCTTTTTTGTTGTTAAATAGCCGCTATATGTCAGTAATGTCCATAAAAGGCTTTTTCGTTTATTTAAATCAGGAAATACAAAATTTGCTTCAATGTCCTTATTTATTGTTTCATTATTAATCAACTTTAATATTTCTTGTCGGATATTATTTGCATCTTTCTTTTTAATTTCATTTTTTATCAATTCGTTGGAACTTGTATTTGTCCAAAATGTTTTAAATCCATCGTCGGGATGTAGAACGTAATTTAAAATAGACCATGGATTGTAAATTCCTTCGGTTTTGCCAAATTTATATCCGTTATACCATTTTTTTATTTGCTCCGATTTGTTTTCTACTTTAAAATCTTTAATTATTTGTTTTACTTCGGGTTCTGTAAATCCAAATTTATCTGAAAATTGATTTTCCAGAATAGAATAAACGCTCAGATTATTTAATCCTGAAAAAATACTTTCTTTTGAAACCCTTAATATTCCGGTAATTATTCCTTTGTAAAGAGATGAGTTGTCTTTATATGCTCCGCTCAATAAATTTCTCATAAACGGAACAACTTCATCGTAATATTTTTTATAACCCGATTGAATAGGGGTGTCGTATTCATCAATTAAAATTACGACCTTTTCGTTGTGGTAACGTTGTAAATATTCACTTAGTTGCTTTATACTATTTTGGTATTTTACCTTGCTTGCTTTTCCTGTTAGAATATCATTGTAAATTGTTTTTTCATAAATTTTTAAGGTATTCCCTTCTAATAAATAATCATGTTTTGAATATAATTTTACTATTTCAGAAGTCATCAGTTCAAAGCAATCTTCCCACACGTTTGCTTTTGCATCTTTAAAACTCAGGTAAATTACCGGATATTTTCCACAATGCTGTTTTATATCTGTTCCTGTTTGCCAAACTTTAAGTTCTGTAAAAAGGTTTTTATTTTCGGGTTCGTTTTTGTCAAAAAAATATTTCAGCATTGACAAATTCAATGTTTTTCCGAACCTG
>JAYEIA010000298.1:0-54154 GCA_034659855.1 Bacteroidota bacterium | reverse complement strand
ATTGCTTTAGCTTTGTCTTCCTTATACAACTCATAATATTTGCTTGCGGATATTGGTTTTCCGTATTGAACTTGTATGGTTGCTTTAAAGTTCCAATAGTTTGAATAGTAAATACCCACCGGAACAATCTTGATATCAAGCTGATAATTATTCTTCTCAGCGGTAGCAAATGCCACACGTTGTATTCCCTTCTTCAGGGGTTTTAAGTGTCGTTTATTGAAATGCCTTGCCTCCGGAAAAATAGCTACCGGCCTGTTTTTCTCCAAAATTTCTACTGTCTTGTCAAAGATTATTTCATTTAATTTAAGTTTTTCTTTGCCGTCCCTAATTCTGTACACCGGCAAAATCTTAACCAAAAACAGTAAACGGGAAACAATTTTACTTTTAAAAATATCTGATCGGGCTAAAAACACAATTTGCCTGTTCGAGGAAAATATTAAGGCCAAAGGATCCATCAAAGCATTTTGATGATTGGGGGCAAACAGTACGGGCTTTCCGTCCGGAATATTTTCCATACCGCTATACTCCACTTTTCCGTAAAACACTTTATCAAACATGAACTGAAAATAGCCCTTTAGTAGTGCATAAAACTTCGATTTTTTTTCAACTTTTCCTAATCTCATAATATTGTTGGGTTAATACTAAACTTAAACCGGATCTACATCCGGAGTAAATCTGACATAACGATAATTCCTATTGAGTTTTATGTGAGTTATCGCCTTATTAATAATAAATTTTGATCGCCTGACAGACGAATTTTTGTCAATTTTAAATAAAATTAATTTGATATACCAATTTTTTACTTTTGAAACCGGCGGATACTCCGGACCTAAAACTAATTGACCGTATTCATTTTTAAGAATTGAAGCCAAAAAGTCGGCCGCTTTATCGACTGTATTTTTTTTCTTGTGCTCTATGCGAATGGATATGAGTCGATAATACGGCGGATATTTAAATAATTTCCGGTCGGCTATTTGCGACTTAAACATGGCTTTGTAGTTATTTGTTTTTACATCCTCAATAATTGGGTGCTGCGTATTATTGGCCTGTATGATAACTTTTCCGCGTTTCTTGTGTCGCCCGGCTCGTCCGCTGACTTGCATCATGAGTTGAAAACCTCGTTCGTTGGCTCTGAAATCCGGATAATTCAGCATCATATCGGCATGCATAATACCGACCACGGCAACATTATCAAAATCAAGCCCTTTGGAAACCATTTGAGTTCCTATGAGTATGTCGGCTCTGTGGTTTCCAAAATCATCAATTATTTTCTGATAGGAATGTTTTCGTCCGGTCGTATCCATATCCATCCGGATAATATTCGCCGACGGAAACAATTTTTGTGTCTCCGATTCAATTTTTTCAGTTCCGAAACCGGCCGTTTTTAATTCATCTTTTCCGCAGGCGTTACATACCTCAGGTCTGTCGTATGAAAATCCGCAATAATGACACACCAGCCGGTTTGAAAATTTATGATAAGTCAGACTCACATCACAATGCTCGCAACGGGGTACATCACCACATGACTTACACTGCAAAAAAGGAGCATACCCTCTCCTGTTTTGAAATAATATCACTTGTTCGCCATTTTTGAGGCTCTCTTTTATGGCTCTGTATAACTCAGGCGTAAACACCGACTTCATCATTTTCTTTCGGTAAGCTTCTTTCCTGTCGGCCACAATTATTTCAGGTAATTGTATATTTCTGTACCTCTGCGTCAATTCTACCAATACATATTTTCCGGTAGCGGCATTGTAATAGGACTCAATACTTGGTGTTGCCGTTCCTAAAAGTACTTTGGCCTCATGAAATTTGGCCAATACAACGGAAAGATTGGCGGCATGGTAGCGCGGAGCCGGCTGATATTGTTTGTAAGTGTTTTCATGCTCTTCATCTACAATTATTAAACCTAAATTATCAAAAGGTAAAAAAACGGAAGACCTAACGCCCAAAATAATTTGGTACTTATTATTCTCATAGGCCGGACAAATATCTCGCCAAACTTCTGTACGCTCTGCATCGCTGTATTTAGAATGATACACTCCCACTCTACTCCCAAAAACATGCCGTAATCGTTCAATGATTTGCGTTGACAAAGCTATCTCGGGCAGTAAATACAACACTTGCTTGCCTGCTTTAATTTGCTCCTCTATTAATTCAATATACAGCTCCGTTTTTCCCGAAGACGTTACCCCGTGAAGCAATACAACATCTTTTTCTTTGTAGCCTTCTCTTATTTCCGAAAGCGCTTTGTTTTGGTGTTCCGATAATTCAGCCCGTTTTGATTCACCGGTTTTGTTATAATTCAAGCGGTCTATTTCCTGCTCATACTCCTCAAAATATTCTTTTTTAACTAATTCTCTGAGTATAGCTGAGCTTACTCCGAAGCTATCCTTAATCTCACTTTTCAGAACAAACCCTTTGGACAAAAGACTGTCTTTCTTGGCTTGTTGTACAGAAGAAACAATATGCTCCAAGGCCTCTTTTTGCTTATAAGCTCGTCCCAATTCATCGTCTACAGCCGGCGTAACCCCTTGATTTAATAACGATTCTGAAAGTTTCAGAAATTTTCTGGTTTTAGCTTTATAGCTTTCCTTGAGTTGCTCTTTTACTGAAATAATATTTTTATCCTTCAACTTATTCAAGACATACAATCCACTAAAATCTAACTCACTGCGTAAACCGGACAAGGTCAGTTTTTCTTTTTGAGCTAAAATCCCGACAATCTTTTGCTCTTTTTCAGTCAGCGAACTTAAATCTTCAATTTCATTTAAAGATAAAACAGTCTCGCCCTCAGGTTTCATCCCCGCCGGCATTGACGCTTTATATACATCTCCCGGATTGCACATATAGTAATCCGCAACCCAATCCCAAAACTTCAGCTGTAATTCAGAAACAATAGGATAATCATCCAAGACCGAAAGCACCTCCTTTGTGGCATAGTGGGGCCGTTGATTACTAACACTTTTAACCAAACCGGTGTATAGTTTTCTTTTCCCGAAAGGAACCACAACCCGCATGCCGGCCTGAATTCTGTCTGCGGCTTCAGAAACCTCATAGGTATATAATTGCTTCAAAGGCAAAGGCAGTATTACATCTATAAATCGTTTATTCTCTTCCAAAGTCTAAGGTATTTATTACAAACATAGATAAAAACAAAGAATCTCAAAAAAATGATTATTTAAAATTTCCTTTTGATATAATTTTTTCATTTATTTACTGATTGAACCAATGAGTTATCGCATATGTTAAAGAAAATAAGTCCCGAACAAGCTGAAAATAAAATTACGCACAACGCCGATGAAATCACCAAAGCAGACATAACCACAATTATAAAAAAAGAAGATGCCATTCAAAACAAGTTTATCAAAAATGATTCCTTGAAATCATTTGTATCTGATTTTAAGCTCCTTTTTTCTATGTTGAAAGATAACTATCTCGGGAAATACAAGTCTGTTCCATGGTGGACCATAACGGCTGTAGCAGGCTCTCTTCTCTATGTTTTAAACCCCATTGATATTATACCCGATTTTATTCCCGGAGTGGGTTATATTGACGATGCCGTGATTATGGGCAGCTGTATTAAAATGATTTCTGCCGATTTGGAAAAATATAAGGTTTGGAAAACTAATACTCAATAATAAGGCATTTTGTTTATTTCATCAAAAAAAATCATTGGCATGGAATTTATTTATTATCTTTAATAAAGTTTAAATATTACCAAAAAGTAATACATTAATATATTTGAGATAATTACATTTTACACATTTCTAACTTAACATTTCATTAAATGTAAAAAACATTCCGGATAAGCCTGAATCCGGAATTATATTTGTGTTGAGTAATTACCAAAACAGAACAGTTTTCTATTGCAAGGTTCAAAAAGGCAAAAAGAAATATCCATAATCATTCCGATTCAAATATAGTTGAACGTAACTAAAAATAATGTCAGTAAGCCAAACCATTTCAAACAGAAACCCTTATCCGGGAATTAGGAGCTTCAATATTAGTGAGAGCAATTTGTTTTATGGAAGAGATAAACAAATTAGGGAACTGTCTCATATTTTGAAAAGCTCAAATTTTGTTGCGATATCCGGTGCTTCAGGAAGTGGTAAATCCTCACTGATAAAAGCCGGACTTATTCCTCAAATCATTCAAAAAAAGGAAAAATGGAGTGTTGCTGTTTCGAGACCGGGGGACGACCCCATTGGTAATTTGGCTTTGCAACTCCACAGAATAATTAAAACTGAAAATGGCAGTAGAATCGGGAGCATCAGAAAAATAAAATCCCGTTTTTTAAACAATGAACTTAGCCTGTCTGAGTTATTTGAAAATACTGAGCACAACAAGAATGTATTGCTATATATTGATCAGTTCGAAGAACTTTTCAGATACAAAAATGACTCGCAAAATAAAGATTCGGAAAATAATGCCGATCGCTTTGTAAGCCTTTTGCTTGATGCCATTCATTGTGAAAATAAAAATTTCTATGTCATATTATCATTACGGTCTGATTTTTTGGGTGAGTGCTCATTTTTTTCCGGACTGTCCGAAGCAATAAATATTGGACATTACCTCATACCCAAAATGACTCAACAACAAAAAATGGAGTCCATAACAGAGCCCGCAAAAACTTTGGGTGTTGAAATTACTGACCGTCTGATAAAACAACTGCAAAAGGATATCAGTTCAAATGGAGATAATTTACTGGTACTGCAACATGCCATGATGCGTACATGGGATTATAAATTGTTACATTCCCCGCCCAATGCAGCGCTTGATATTAATCATTATGAGGCTGTTGGCACGGTAACCAAAGCATTATCAAGTCATGCCGAAGCTATATATAATTCAATTGAAAAGGAAGAAGACCGCATAACCCTCGAGCGAATATTTAAGTCATTAACAGAACTCGGTGATGACAAAAAAGGCATACGACGACCGGCAACTATTAACGAAATTTCTAAAATTACCGGAACAAACCCGGCCGATATAATTTCCGTAACTAAAAAGTTCAGAGAAGAGGGTAATAGTTTTTTAATGCCTGACATACACACCACTTTATCGGCCGACTCTATATTGGACATTTCTCATGAAAGTATTATGAAGGTTTGGGACAGGCTTGCAACCTGGGTTTCACAAGAAACTGAATCGGCACAAACCTACCTCAGACTGTCTAAGTCAGCCGAACTCTACCAGGCCGGGAAAGGAGGATTGCTCACTAATCCGGACCTTCAATTAGCTTTGCAATGGGTTGAAGAAAATGCACCGAATCAATTTTGGGCTGAGCGCTATGACCCGGCTTTTGAACGGGTACTTCTTTATATAAAATACAGCGATAAAGAGTATAAAAAAATGTTGCTCGCCAAGGAAGAAAAACAAAAAAAGCAAATTAAAAGAACACGAATAGTTGCTTTTTTCTTAGGTTCGGCCTCATTAATTTCAATAATGTTTCTCATTGTTGCCATGAACCTGAAAATAAAAGCTGAAGCCAGTGAAAACAAAGCCAAAGAAAATGAAAAAATTGCACTCTCAAAAAGCAAATATGCGGAGGAACAAAAACGTGATGCCATTGCTAATGGATTAATTGCCAACCAACAAAAACAAATTGCCCAACAACAACGTTTATTGGCTGAAGATCAAAAAGAAGTTGCCGTTGTTCAACGAGCAATTGCCGACAGAGAAAAAACCAGAGCCGTAAAAGCAACCAAACAAGTAACCAAAGAGAAGAAGAAGGTTGACACCTTATTAAATATTGCAAAAAATTTAAAAAACCTTGCACTGGAACGAGAAAAAGTTGCAATTGAACAACGCCTAAAAGCTATCGAGTCTGAAAAAAATGCTGTGGCAGCCAGAAAATTATCCACTTCAAAATCATTGGCTATCCAAGCCGCAAAAATATTTAACGATAATAAAAAAGCAAAACGATTAACCGCGAAGCAGGAACAACTTCCTTATCAATTGGTCTCATTCGCCCACCAATTCTTCAATGCATCTGAGCAAGAAGAATACGACTCAGAAATATTCAATGCTCTATCCCTGATTGCCGAAGAAAATGTTTTAATACGCAGTCCCGAAGGACATTCTGCGGCTGTAAGGGGCGGTATGTATTCGCCCGACAACAGTGAATTTATTACTATCTCGGATGACGGCTCAATACGAAAATTCGCCCCCGACGGAAAACTCATAACTGTTTATTATTTGAAAGACATATACACCAAATCCAAAACACATTTTATTAAATGTTTTGCCTATAGCCCCGACGGGAAAAGCACCGTTTTTGGTATGGATAACGGAGATATTTTATTACTTAAAAAATCGAATAATACACTGAAAATTCTCAACACCTCCTCTCATTCTCTCCAAGATCTAATTTTTGTTTCCAATACCAATGCAATATCAATCGGAAACAGCGGAAAGATTATCTTTCATCAAAATATTACCGGGACTCATGAACAGTTCCTCATTAAAAATACTGAGACAAATTTAGTGGATATTGCCGTCAATGCTAATTTTACTAAAATTGCCGTCGCCGAAAAAACCGGAACTATTCTGACGTTTAACGTATCAAAACCATTTAATATTGATACACAAATTACGATAGAAAGCCTGTTAAGCTCAATCGAATGGGGTAAAAATAACGACTTGCTTGCAGCAACAAGTACAGGAAAAGTTTTAATCATTGCCAATCAAAAAATCAAAAAGGAATTTTACGCCCATAAGTCTACTGTCAACAGTTTGGTTTATGACGATGATTCAGAGAGGCTCTATACATGCGGGTATGACAAATCTATAAAAATTTGGTCATACAATAACTTTGACTACGCCACGATTATAGAACCGGAACATTCTTGGGTTCACTCCATAGATTTATCAAGAAACAAAAGCGTAATTCTGGCAACCTACGACGACAACAGCATAGAATTAATAAATATTGATATAGATAAATTACTCCGCTCAGTAAAAAACAAAATAACGACTGAAATCAGTGATAAAAACTGGGAACGGTTCATCGGGTCGGATATTGAGAAACCGGAAAGTAATCAGTAGAATCTGTCCGAAGATAAGTAACTTTGGAGAGCCGGAGGTTAAACACATAAATTAAAGTCTGATCAGAATGAGAAAATATACATACATAATAATCCTTTCCTCAATATTTTTACTTTTACCGAGTATATCTTCTGCACAAAACTCCGGTAATTGCGGATGGACTGAAATTGAAGATGCCAAAAAGAAATTTAATTCCGGAATTTTCTATGAAGCCATTGATATGCTTGATGATTGCATTAATAATTTTGACAGAAAAAAACAAATCGAGGCTTTAAGTCTAATCAGTAAAATATACTTTGAAATAGAGAATGACAGTTTAGCCTCATACTATGCTGCAAAACTCCTTGATGTCAATCCAAATTATCAGCCGACCTATTCATCCGATCCGATAAAGTTTATCAATATTATATCAGACATAAAACAAAGGACGGATCAAACCACCATAACAAGTATCTCAAAAAAGAAGGAAAATATTGATGAAACTCCGGCTACCGCTTTATTACTTTCCGGCAAACAAATTGAACGAAGAGGATACCTCGACTTGGAAGCAGTTATTCACGACTTACCGGGGTTTGACATTTCTCGCTCCAACGGAAATCTGTATTCACACATTTATCAAAGGGGCTATCGCTCGATTAATACAAACCGAACACTCTTTCTTATTGACGGAATAGAAGAAAATGACCTCTGGTCAAGCAATGTGTATTTGTCGAGGCAATATGCCATGAGCAATATTAAAAGTATTGAAGTAATATACGGCCCGGCTTCCACAATGTACGGCTCCAATGCTTTTTTGGGAGCTATTAATATTATAACTAAAGACCCGAAAGATTTTTTCACAGAAAATAACAATATCGCATTAAATACACGGATTGGATATGGCTCATATAATACAAAGTTTGCAGATGGGTCGCTGGCTATCAAAAACAACACCGGAAACATTGTTTTTTCTGTAACGGGAAGGCTTTTCCTGTCCGACGAACAAGACCTGTCGGATAAGTCTGAGCACGATTTTGCTTCATACACCATGGAGGAGCATGAAGACCATTTTCGTTCTGTTCTGAGCATCAACGGCTACGATAATGTGCAAAATTTTATGATTCAAAACCCGCAGGCAAGTGATTTGTACACCATAAATGCTGACAGTACTATTATTACCCCGACCAACACAGGAATCCGACAGGCTATTGATGCAGACAACTCGGTGTATAATTCTGTAAACTACAAAGATAAAACTGAAGCCTACTCAATTAATGCCAAACTGCAAATTTATGACTTCATACTCGGCTGGAGCTCTTGGAATAAATCCGAAGGAACCGGTACCCAATATAATGATCTTATTTTCCTGACCACCGGAGAAGGAGGGACTTGGAACCCCATCCATAATTATATGTATGCAAAATATGATAAAGACATCAATTCAAACTTGAATATATCCAGTTTTACACGATTTAAAACGCATACTTTTGGTAAAGAAAACAACGTGGTTCTTTTGCCGGCCCGATACTACTTAGGCAATTTCGGATTGCCGCAACTGTTAACCGGTGTAGTTCCCGAACCGATTAATTACTACTTATTCCAAAAATCAAATCAACTGAGAGAAGAGCTGAAACTACTCTACCAACACAGGCAGTGGCTGGATATAGTTTCCGGTTTCGAAGCCAGATTTAGCTCGGTACAAGGCGATTACTATTCATTCAGTTCTGACAGTGCCCAAGAACAAGGAGTTGCAGGAACGAATATACCCGGAGGCAACCAATTTTTTTCCCGAGACCTCGGAGTATATGTTCAAGCAGGAATACGTCCGATAGACAATCTACAATTAACTCTTGGTGCACGTTTCGACAACAACAAAGTGAGAGAAACCCAAGGCTACGGAAACAGCTTCAACCCCAGACTTGCTATTGTATATACTCCCGGTTCATATACAATAAAAGCTATTTATGCAGAAGCATTTAAAGATGCAACCAACAAAGAAAAATACTCTACGGCAGAAGATAAAAGAGAACTGGCCAACCCATTTCTTAAACCGGAAAAAGTGAAAAATTATGAATTTGTTATTGGAAAACACTTTTTTAATAATCAGCTTAAAATCAGCTCCTCGTTTTATCATGCCAATTACAGCAACATTATACAAGAAGTAAACGTTGAACTCCCCGACGGAGAAAGCACAAACCAAAACCAAGCCATCGGACAAGCAGAAATTCAGGGCATTAATGCTTTTGCCGATTATAGGCAAGGAAACCTTAATATATACGCCAACTACACTTATACAAATCCATATACATTGAACCCACTTGACGAGGAGGGCAATCCGCTTTCTGATAGCTTGGGAAATGCCTACGAAAAACTGCGTATCAGTGACATTGCCGATCATCAGATCAATGTCGGTATAAACTATTTATTTTTCAACCGCCTGAATATTAATTTAAGAGCAAACTATATTTCTGAAAGGATAACAGGCTACAATACAACTGTTCCTACAAATACAGAATATTTTCCGGCTTATATAATCACAAACGGAGCAATTAGCTATACGCATAAAAAAACAGGACTCAGCATTCAATATTCCGTTTTTAATATCTTGGATAAAGAATACTTTTCTCCGGGATTAGATTCAGCTTCAGGGGAGCTGGCTTCTATGTTATATCAAAACAAACAGAATCATCACATTAGTTTGACTTTTAAATTTTAATTAAATATGGACAGAGTTTATGAATCTCTAAAAAATAACCGCCTGGTGTTCTGGGAGGAAGTGGCTCGGGACGGTGCACAGGCAAAAACTATACTTTCGGCCAAACACCGTATAAAGATAGCCCGGGCCCATGCAAATATTTTCGGTAACAACGGCCCCGACCATTTAGTATTTGGTGTAGGATTTACATCTATCGGTAAAGAAGAAAGAGAAACCATAAGAGAAGTAGCAGACCATATTGACAATTGTTATTTAGGAATTAACTGCAGAAGTAATAAAGAAGAAATTAAACTATCATACGACACAATTAAAAATGCAAAATATGGAAGAATAGCCTTTGTTTTGCCTGCCTCAAAGCGACTTTGTGATTTAATGATGCACAAGACACCAAAACAAGCCTTTGAACTCGGAACGGGGCTTGCAAAGTATGCTCTGGACATTGCCCAAGGCATTCCAATAGACATTCAACTCGCCGGAGCTTTTGATTCAGATCCGGAGCTTATTGCTGAAACATCGTCAGTCCTATCGGAGCTTGGTGTTGCTACTGTCGGACTTGGAGATACACGAGGGGCAATATATCCCAAAGCAGCCGATAAATTTATGGATATACTGTTAAGCAATTCTGATCCGGCGGTTAATTACTCTTCCCATTTTCATGACGATTTTGGCTTTTCTCTAGTCAATAATTTATCTGCCATAGAAAAAGGAATAAGACTGCCGTCGACCTCTTGGCTGGGGCTGGCCGAAAGAAACGGACTGACACGCACCGAACTTATTCTGTTTATCCTTGCAAACGAAAACGAACAACTCTTGGAAAGGACAGGCATTAACGGAAAACAACTGTTTTTATCTAAGCCCGACTTACTTCAAATAAATTCCATTGCACAGCAAGTGAGTAAATATACCGGAGTACCCATAAAAGTTACCGACCCAATTATAGGAACGGGAGTAAATTCAATATCAACCGGCACTCCCTTTATAGATACCTACAGTTTTCAGCCGTTTGACCCTCAGAAGATTTTGAATATCCCGCGTACAATTCTCATTACTCAGTTGGCCAGTAAACGAGTAATTTACAATAAGGCTGAAGAAATGGGCTATCAGTTGACAAAAAGCCAAGCAGAAAATATTCTAAAAAAAATCAAAGCCATCGCTTATAAAAAAAACCGATCCATTATGCCCAAGACAGAATTAAAAGAACTCTTTGAACGAACAGCAAAATGAAAAAGAATATAACAATTGTTGCCCTATTTTTTGCCACAGCTTGTAGCGTGCAGGCTCAGTCTGATTTTGAGATGTGGTATAAAATTTCACCGGAAATAAGGCTGAATATTGAAAATAAACCGTGGGAATTTCGCTGGCGACCGGATGACCATATCATCTTGCCAAAAAAATATTCGGAATATATCGGACAACATGCCATCGGCAGAACCGATATTATGCTGGGGGCAAATGTAGGTCGTTTCAAAATTTTTAACTACTCTAAATTTGATGAGCTCGGCGGCATCTGGACAGGTTTGCGATTAGACTACAACACCACCCTTTTCAACAAAAAAATACTTCTGAATATACAGGAAAGACTTTTTTGGGGTTTAAATGAGAATTCTGAAAACCACTACTACCTTGTACAATTTGCACAATACCGAGTGACAAAAAAATTTAATGCCGGAATACTCTGCTACGGAAAATGGGAATTTGAACGTCCGCTTTCTGCCGGAGAAGATCGAATTCCATTTTCTGAAGGACACTGGTTTATAGGGCCGTCTGTTTTTTTTAAGCTCCCCGCAAATTTTAGTCTGATGTTGGTTGAAGCCAAGGACATTTTAAATGAAAATATTTACATGACATTCTTTCGATTGGGCTATCGTATAAAAATTAAAACAAAAAATAAACTAAAGAATGATTAAACCCCAAGCATTCGAATCCAAAAACAGTGTTAAAGTACTGAACAAGGTATTGGACGCTCGCTATGCCAATATTTTTTATTTACTGATAAAACTTGACATCCCTCAGCTGCTAAACAAAGCCCCCATGTCCTTGAAGCTTTTGGCAAAAAACAGCAGCACGGATAAAAATGCACTTTACCGACTTTTAAGGCTTGCTAAAAGTATGGGAATTGTTGAAGAAAGTATAAACACATACAAACTAACCGACTACGGAAAAGCTTTACTTCCTGATAATCCCTATTCAATACAGGCCGTAATTATATGGATTTTTGAATGGAAAAGAAAAGTATGGGACAACAGCTTGTACAGCATTCAATCCGGAAAACCGGCTTTCGACAAAGTTTACGGTAAGCCACTCTTTGATTTTTTAAAAGAGAACCCCAAAGCACAAAAACTATTCAATGAAGTCATGCTCCAAAGAACAGCACTCAACGCAAAACGTATTGTGGAGTCATTTGATTTTAAGCCATTCAAATCTATTGCTGATATTGGTGGCGGGAAAGGTAAATTATTGCAAGAAATTTTCAAGAAAAACCCAACGATTAAAGCCACGCTTTTCGACTCAAAATCGAACATAGATGAACTCTTAAAGACCGAACTGTCGGAACTCAAAGACATAAAACTATCAGCCGGAAATTTCTTTGAGTCAATTCCTAAAAGTATTGATTTGTATATTATGAAAGAAGTTCTGCACGACTGGACAGATGATGAGTGCACCCTAATTTTAAAAAACTGCTCCGAAGCTATGCACCAAAAATCACGTTTGCTTATTATAGAGCAGTTAATTGACGAAAGTAAACCCGAAACAATTTTGCCCGACCTCTCGATGTTGCTTACAACCGGAGGGCAAGAACGCACAAAAAAAGAATACGAAAATTTGTTAAACTATACCGGATTAATTGTAAACAAAATATATGATGCCGGAGGATTATTAAAATTAATTGAAGTTAAGAAACGGAAACAAAATAACTCATAGTGGATATTAAAGCAAACATACAGCAGTTGCTCAATGTAAAGAAAGGAGAGTCGAAAATTATTGCACTCCCCATGGCATATTCATTTTTTGCCGGCTCTGCCTTTGCGTTCTTTGTTACGGGAGCGACTTCATTGCTATTGAATAATAAGGATTTTAGCCGTGAACTCATTCCTTTATCCTTTATTGTTGCCGGAATATTAGTCATTTTCGCCGGCAAACTATTCGCCCGAATTCAAAATAAATTTAGTTTTACAGCAACGCTTAAAAGCGCATTGGCCTTTTTATCCGTTTCTGTGCCGATATTGTTAGTCCTCTATTATTTAAAGCCAAACTCGCTCATCCTTGTATTTATCATTTATGCTTGGATACGAATTTTCGCTTATGTACATGCCGTTACATTTTGGGGTATGTTGGGGCGTATATTCTCCATTCAACAGGGAAAAAGATTATTTGCTCTCATATCCGGCGGAGAAGTTATTGCCGCAATAATCAGTTTCTTTTCGGTTCCTTTTCTTATTAATCATATTCAAACCGAAGGCATACTTATATTATCCGGCTTATCATTAAGCTTGGCCTTTGTTTTAATGGTAACCATATTAAAGAAGTTTGAATTAATGAAAACTTCATCCGTAAAAACCCGGAAACAAAAAGAAAGACCCGAAAAGAAAAAGAGCAGTTCAAAATTTCTAAAGCACAAATACTATCGATTATTTTTTCTGATAGCTCTGGTTCCAATTTTCGCCCAAATGTTTGCCGATTTTATATTTCAAACTCAAACGAAAACAGAATTCCCGGAACCCAATAATCTTACGGCATTTGTCGGAGTTTTCTTTGGAATTAGTGCAATCATTGAATTTATTTTAAAAACATTTATATCAGGTAAATTAATCACAAAATACGGAATAAAATTAGGACTCTTAGCATTCCCTGTTGTTCTGGCAATAAGTTTTTTCTTTGCTTCTTTGTTTGGCCTCTTTTACGGTACGGCTACATTATTCTTTTCTTTTGTGGCCATGGGGCGTCTGTTTTCCAGAGCAGTACGAACCTCATTTAACGACCCGGCAACACAAATTTTATATCAACCCTTACCCAAAGAAGAACGCATACGTTTTCAGAACATTATTGAAAGCGGTCCCAAAGCCTACGGAGGAATAATTGCCGGTATAGTTATTTTAGGTTTTGCCCTGTTCCAAGGCGTAAGTTTGGTTATTTTTTCTCTGTTTTTATTCCTTATTACGCTGGTATGGATTAAAATTGCCTCCGCAACTCATAAAGAATACAAAATCGAACTTCAAGATATTTTATCGGAACGTGAAACGTCAAAGGAACCTTCTAAATATAAAATCATTCTTAATATTTTAGTTGAAAGACTTAAATCAGCCACAGGTTCTGTTAGCCAAAAAACAGAACATATTCTGCATACCCTCTATCCTTATCATAATACAGAAATCGCAGATAAAACGGAGTACAGCTTCAATAAACTGGTAAATTTTTCAAAATCTGAAAATGTTGAAAAAAGGAAATTGGCAGCAAAGTATTTATACAAATATAAAATATACAAAATTGAAAAAATACTGCACAGGCTCATGAGAGATAGTGACAACCATGTCAGCTACCATGCAATTATTGCGGCCGGAAAAACGAAGCACGAAATATTTTATCGTTCGCTCTTGAATATGCTGTCGGACATCGACCGAAAAGATGCCGCTTACTCAGCAATATTTCATGTCGGCGAAAAAATAATACCTCAATTATCGGTTTACTTCAGAAAGTATGAAGGTAACATAAAGCTGCAAACAGATATCATTAAAATCTTTGAAAGTATTGAAAGCAGCCATTCAAAACAGTTTTTACTTGCCTATTTTAATCATCCGGTTGCTGAAGTAAACAATAGAATAATTAAAGCCCTGAGCCACACCAATACGGAGTTACCCGAAAAATTGAATTCCGTTGCAAATCAGATTCTAAATTCAACCATTGCAGACTACACTTATGCTTGCGCCTGCCTCAATGATTTGACAAGCCTAAGCAAACGGGAAAAAATTCATGGCGAACTACAACAGTGTAAAATACAAAAGAAAATATATATTTATGATATTCTTTCTATATTATACGATAAACAATCAATTAACAAAATTAGAAAATACACTGAAGCCCAAGAAGATGACGCAAGAAGTTTTGCTTTGGAAATTGCAGACTTAGTCTTTAACGACACACACAAAGAAATTCTATTACCTATACTCAATAATTTCTCAAACCGTGAAACGATAAAAGCACTCCGGCTTTTCGCTCCGCAGGAAAATATGAAACCCGCTCCCCGACTTATAGATATTGCATTTGCCGGCATCCCAAGTATTAGCATATACGCCAAGACACTTGCCATTGAACTCTTACAAAACTACAACCATCAAAAAACAATAGAAACCCTTAAAGTAAACCTATTAAATCCTTTCCGTATTATTAAAGAAGTTTCGGCTTTAAGCTTAAAAGCCATCGCTCCGGAAGCTCTTGATTCAGAGATTGACAGATTTAACATAAGATACCCGGAGCTTGTGGAAATTTACAACAAAATTACATACAACGGAGATAAAGGTGAACTTTTGGACTTTGAATTAATTCGACTGATAATGGAATTTCCTATATTCGCAAATATCACGTTCTCAGATCTTATCCATTTTACAAAAAATTCTAAACGGTTGTTATTAACTGCCGGTAAAGAATTTATTCCCAAGCTCGAGACAAATTTTTACACTATAATAACCGGAGAGATATATTCTGCGGATAAAAAAATGACTTTCGAATACGGAAAACTGATAACAGCCTTCAATTCTGAAGAAAACAAAATATATACGACTCCAACAGCAGCAATTCTATTGGAAACAAACAGAATTTTTCTGAATGATTTTTTCAGAGAATATCCCAACTTTGTAAAACAATTTGAAATCCGGTAATTTATGTCTAAATTAAAATATATTTTTATCATTTGGCTTAGTTTGGGAAGCATCTATTCTCAAGCACAAAATTACTCCGCCGAGAAAGCCATTCCTTTTATTAAAAATTACAGTCCGTCAGACTATAATACTCACGAGCAAAATTTTGCCATTACTCAGGATCATAAAGGTATTATGTATTTTGCTAATTTTGCCGGTATACTTAAGTTCGACGGTGTAAATTGGTTCAAAATATCCACATCCTCCGGCATGAGAGTACTTGACCTCGACACAGACTCCAAAGGCACAGTCTATGCTTCAGGATTATTTGATTTAGGCGTACTTAAAAATAAAAATCCGGACGGTTCTAATGATTTCACCTCATACGCCAAGCTCATAAATAAGACCCGTCGTTCTGAAAATATTTTCGGTACCCATTGTGCAAATAATAGAACCTATTTTGTTTCAGAACAATATCTGTACATCAAAAATAATAAAACGATTCGCTCTGTTAAATTCGAAAACCGGGCACAATCTTCATTTTTAATTAACAATAAACTATATATTTTCTTTAAACCAAATGAACAATCTACTAAAAGTGCACCAACCGGACTCTGTATTTATAAAAATAATAAATTTGAAAAAATTCAGAACAAATCCGGCGTACACATCATAGATGCCAATTTTTTATTTAACGTACCCCAAACCGATCAACTTATATTGGGCACCTCAAAACAAGGATTTTTCAGTATAGAAAACAATCGGATCGAAACAATTGATGCCGATGTCAGCCAATATGCAATAAAGCACTCTCTAAATTGCGGAACTGCAATAAACGATAAATACATTGCACTGGGAACACTCACAGGAGGAGTGGTAATTGCCGACTTATCGGGCGAAATATTAAAGGTAATAGACAATAAAAGCAACCTGCAAAATAATGCTGTAAATGCACTTTACACGGACAGAGATAATGCCTTGTGGGTAGCCACCGACTTTGGCATTTCAAAAATTGATCTGACCGGTAATTGGTCTTACTTTAATAATGAAACGACCATAATAAACGGACGGATAAATAAGATTGGAAAGTATAAAAAAAACATACTTGTTGCTTCCGACAAAGGAATGTATATTCTAAAAGATACAAAATTTGAGAGATTCAACGATTTTGATATTGCTTGCCACGATTACATTATAATAAACCAAACGGTAATAGCGGCTACCACTAAAGGAATAAAACTTATACAAGACCAAAACACAGGCTCTTCAGGGGTTAGCGAATTTACATTTTGTCTTGAGAAATCTAAAAAAAATTCCGACACATTCTACGCCGGGATGACTGATAAATTCAGCATCCTACGTTTTCATGATAAAAAAATCAAAAAAATACTTACCGTAAATAATATTTCAGGAGATATAATAAACATTAAGGAGGATCAAAATTCAACGCTTATTTTTCTTGAGAACTCTGTTGGTCAAGTATATGTGTATAATGAAATTGAAAACACAACCCGTCGATTAGAACCCGACTCCGGTGTAACAGCCTTAAAAATATTGCAATCCGGCGAAAGTACATTCTTCAGCTCTGATGACGGATTGTTTCGGTACAACCCCAACACAAGAAATCTTAATAGTTTTGAATTGGTCGAAAATAACAAAAAAATCTCATGGTTAGGGGATATTCTCAGTTTGCCCGAAGATAATTTCCTCTTCACAGACGGCGAACGCAAAAATATCGGAATGTTTATTATAAAAAGTCAAACCATTTATAAAACGCCCTTTATCCCTTTCAAAAATTTTTCCGTGAAATCTTTGTATTTCGATAAAGTATATAACAACATTTGGATTGGCGGAACAAACACAATCCTAATGTACAAATACGGTACTGAAAGGGATTATAAATCACTTTTTGCCCCTCAATTGGTTCAAATTAAGAACCTAAAAAAAGATACACTTATACATTTCTATCCTGATTCAACATACACTCAAATTTTTAATTTTTCTGCTAATTCTAAAGAATTTTCTTTCAGCAGCCCGCACTACCCTACCGAAGGAGAAATCTTATACAGAACATTTCTCAAAGGATTTGACGAAGACACCACAGCATGGACGGCTGACAATAAACGGCGATTTACAAATTTGCCCGACCGAAAATATCGCCTATTCATAGAAACTAAAAATGAATTTGGAAACATCATCGGAAATACTGATTATGCCTTCGAAATATTGACTCCGGTATACAGAAGATGGTGGGCCATAGCTATATACATCGCAATAATCGGAGCAATTCTCAAATTTTTTGTTGATCGCAGAATTAAAGCTTCAGAAAGAGAAAAAATCGCTCTCGAAAAAGTGGTTGAAGAACGCACGGCCGAAATTATCAAAAGTAAAGAAGAGATTGAAACACAGAGAGATTATGCCTACAAACAGCGAAAAGAGATCATGGATAGTATAAACTATGCCCGAAGAATCCAAAGAGCTGTGTTACCCTCCGATGACGCTATTGATGAAATATTGGGCGAACACTTTATTCTTTTTAAACCGTATGAAGTTGTCAGCGGAGACTTCTTTTGGATGAAAAAAATCAAAAATTTCACGGCTGTAGTTGCAGCAGACTGTACCGGGCACGGGGTTCCCGGGGCATTTATGAGTATGCTCGGCAGTTCGTTTTTTAACGAGTTGGTTACCCGTCGAAGTATGGACAGTGCCGCTGACATACTCAACCGATTGCGGTCAAAAATTAAAAAATCATTGCATCAGGAGGGTAAAGATTCTGACCAAAAAGACGGTATGGACCTCTCGTTTTATCTTTTTGATTCAGAATCTTATGAGGTTCAATTCTCCGGAGCATACAATCCATTGTATATTATTCGACATAACAGCAATTTTTCCGAGGAGGATTACAAGGTCATTGAAAACGACCAATCGATTAAGCTTTATAAAGATTCTGAAGAAAAAGCCGAAGATTTTATTAAAAACCACAACTACAATTATTCAATTATTGAACTCAAAGCCAACCGCCAACCCATTGGAATCTACATAAAGGAAAGAGCATTCACCTCTACTCATTTTCAACTCAAAAAAGGGGATACTCTCTATAATTTTTCAGACGGATATGTTGACCAATTTGGCGGAGAAACCGGCTCAAAATTTAAAACCAAACGATTTAAACAACTGTTGTTGTCCATTCAAGAAAAGTCAATGCCGGAACAACAGAAAATTTTGGACCAAGTCTTTTATGCCTGGAAAGGAAGTCAAAACCAAATTGATGACGTTATTATCATCGGGAACAAAGTATAAACAGTCAATATTCATTAAACCAACAGATTTTTTAACATGAAAAATATTAAACCACTCATAGTTGTTATAGTAGTCATTTCTTTGTTAGTTGCTTGCAACAACAGCAACACCCAAAAAGTTAATCGAAAAAAATTTAAAGCCATTTTAATGGAAATGCATATTGCTGACGGAGCTGTAGGAGCAAAAAAGCTGACAACTGAACTAAGAAAGGAAAAGGAAATAAATATATACAACTACATACTAAAAAAACACAAAGTGTCAAGAGTAGAATTTGAAGAAACTTTGCAGTATTATTCCAAAAATACAAAAAAATATGAAAAACTATATGCTGAGATAGTTGCCGAGCTCAAAGAAAAAGAAGCGGCAGTAATAATTACCAAAAACCGGCCTAAAAATGAGACCGCAAAAAAAGATGACAATAACCTCTGGCCCCTGAAAGAAAGTTGGAATTTACCCGAAGACGGAAAGACAAACCCCATAAGCTATAAAATAAAAAATCCGGAACACGGGATTTATACACTTTCAGCTCGAATTAGGGTGTTTAAAGACGATGGCTCGGTATCACAACGCATGACAATTATGGTGAAGTATAAAGACGGTTCTTCGGCAGAGAACAGTTTCGGAAATATAAAAAAAGACGGCAAATATACTACGCACGAAGTTTTTATTAATACAGATAAAACTAAAGAACTCAAAGAAATATCAGGCTGGGTATTGAATCACAGTAAAGGAACCAATGCAAAACATGCTTCGGTAAGAAAAATTAGCTTAACACTTAAAAAAATTTCTACAATAAAATAGCTCCTTTTATTTTGAAAAAAAAGGATATTTTATTATGTTTCTGCTCTAAATCTCTTATTTTTTGATAAAATAAAAACCAATGAAAGATATAATTATTACACCCCAAGAAGATGAATTATACAGACCCCGAGTTCATTTCAATGCCGATCAAGGCGTGTGCACTATTGAAGGAGAATCATACATTGAAGATATTAATGAGTTTTACGATCCATTAATTGATTGGCTTAAAGAATACACTCAAATTCAACATACAACGCTGATTTTCAACTTTAAATTAACCTATTATAATACAAGTTCATCAAAAAAAATTATTGAAATGCTGAAAGTACTTAAACATTTCAAACAAAAAAACGGAGTACTCTCAATAAACTGGTATTACTCCAAAGAAGATACTGACATCATTGAAGATGCTGAAGATTTTATGATTATTTCAGGCCTGCAGTTTAATTTAAAAAAAATAGATCATGAGTAAAAAAACAATAGCAATTTTGACCGGCGGCGGTGATGTTCCGGGACTAAACCCGGCAATCAGAGCCATTACTATTAGAGCCACAAGAGAAGGATACCGTGTTATAGGATTGAGAAGAGGTTGGGCCGGAATCACTCAACTAATCAGAGACAAAAAAGCCGACAATTCAAATAACTTCATTGAACTCACTGAAAATATTGTCAACAAAGCCGGGCGCACCGGAGGCACCTTTCTTCACAGCTCCCGCACAAGACCAAGTCACTTACCCAAAAATTTTGTGCCTGAAGCGTACACAGAAAAATATAAAAAAGAAATAAATGATCTCACCCCCGAAGTTCTAAAAAACCTTGATTTCCTTAACATTGATTTCCTCATTCCGATTGGAGGAGACGATACGCTAAGCTATGCCGTCAGACTCTACAAAGAAGGCGTAAAAATTGTGGGAATCCCAAAAACAATGGACAATGATGTACCGGGTACAGACTATTGTATCGGATTTAGTACTTGCGTTACTCGAACCATAAATATGACAAATACACTGAGGACTTCAGCCGGCTCACATGAGCGTTTTCTTGTGCTTGAAGTTTTTGGACGCTATGCCGGATACACCGCCATGTTGCCGACAATGGCCGGGGCTGCCAACCGCTGCGTAATCCCGGAATATGAATTTGATATCAACAAATTGACAGAGTTACTTCTGGAGGACCGAATGAAAAACTCCAGTAACTACTCCGTTGTTCTGGTTTCCGAGGGCGCCAAATTTAAAGGCAGCGACAGGGTATTTGCCAAAGCGGAGAAAGACCAATACGGCCACGCAAAACTTGGAGGTATTGGTGATTTAGTTTCGGACAAGCTAAAAGAACTTTCTGCCGCTAATAATAGAGGAAAAAAAATCAATACAATAAACCAGAAACTGGGATACCTTGTAAGAGGAGGAGACCCCGACGCCATCGACTCCATTGTTCCGATGGCTTATGGAAATTTGGCACTCGATCTTATTCTCAAAGGGGTACACGGAAGACTCGTCGTACTCAAAAACGGCAGATATGACAATGTTCCCATCGATGTAGTTACCAGCAAATCAAAATTGCTAAAGGTTGATAAATTTTACAATACTGAGCGCTTACGCCCATTTTATAATAGTTTTGAAATGAACCCCCTGTTCATCATGACCAGTGACTAAAAAAATACTTTTGGTATAAATATATTCTATTGTAAATTTGGCGGTTGGTTCCGCCATTTTTTTCTATCTGAGAAACGGCGCCACAAAAATTGAGAAGACAATTACAAAAAAAATAAAAATTAAGTCTAATGACCGGTAAGATTAAAAATTTAGCTGTATTTACTTCAGGCGGTGATGCGCCGGGAATGAATGCAGCTGTAAGAGCTGTTGTAAGAACAGCATTAAGCTGTAATACAAATATTTTTGGAATCAACAGAGGGTATAAAGGAATGATAGCTGATGATTTTATCAAATTTAACTCCTCCGATGTAAGAAATATTATTCACAAAGGCGGCACCTTATTGAGAACTGCAAGAAGCGAAGAGTTCAAAACAAAAAAAGGAAGAGAGAAAGCATACAAAAACTTACTTAAACATGACATTGATGCTTGTGTTGTTATCGGCGGAGACGGAAGTTTCAAGGGAGCAGGAATTTTCTCCGGGGAGTATGATATTCCTTTCGTAGGGATTCCCGGTACCATTGATAATGATATGTTCGGAACCGATTACACCATTGGTTTTGACACCGCACTAAATACCGTAACCGAAGCGATTGACCGAATAAAAGACACCGCCGATGCACATGACAGAACATTCTTTATAGAAGTGATGGGAAGAGATGCCGGTTTCATAGCTCTGAAAGCCGGAATTGCAACCGGTGCCGAGGCTATTCTCATTCCTGAAGTTGAAGGGCAAGAAAGCCACCTGGAAGAAATACTCAGTAACTCCGGCAAATCGTCGAATATAATTATTGTGGCTGAAGGAAATAATTTGGGAGGCTCTAAAGAAATCGCCGAAAAAATTGCCAAAAGACATAAAAACATGGATATAAAGGTCAATGTTCTGGGGCATATTCAAAGAGGAGGATCGCCCACAGCCTTTGACCGATATTTGGCAAGCAGACTTGGTGTTGCTGCCGTAGATGCCCTCGCAGATAATCAACGAAGCATAATGGTAGGCTATACCAACCATGAAGTTATTCATGTACCATTCAACAAAACAATAAAGGGAAAACGCATCATGAATAAAGAGCTGTTAAGAGTTGCTGACATATTGCGATAACTGCTAAAAATATACACTCACGAAATCGACAAGCTATGAATAAAGGACTGACTGTTTTATTTGTTCTTCTGATATTTAATTTTTTTGCAAAAGCACAGCCAAAACTATCCCCAAGTTCTGAAGTTAGTGTTCTGACCTGTGCTCCCGGAGATGAGCTTTACTCTACATTCGGCCATTCGGCCATTCGAGTCAAAGATGACAGCAGAAGAATGGATCTTGTTTATAACTATGGTACTTTTGACTTTAATACACCAAATTTTTACATCAAGTTTACCCAAGGGAAGCTGGATTACATGCTGAGTATAAGTCCGTATAAGTATTATATCAGAGGATATATTCGTGATAAACGGGAAGTCAGAGAACAAATTCTAAATTTGAGCAACAGCCAAAAACAAGCCGTCTTTGATTATTTGGAAAACAATGCACGCCCCGAAAATAAATTTTACCATTATGATTTTCTATTCAATAACTGTGCTACAAAAGTCATAGAAGTGCTTCTTGAAAGTGTCCCCGACAGTATAATAACAGGACAAGCAAGTCTGGGTCAAAACACAAGCTTTCGACTGATGCTCAGCAATTCTTACTTGCAAGAAAAGAAATGGACAAGAACCGGCATTAATCTGCTCATGGGACTACCCGCCGATGCAACTGTAAGCGGAACGAAAGCAAGCTTCCTGCCGGATTACCTGGAGTCGCTTATAAGTAATACAAAGATTAGGCGAAACGGGAAGCTCATCAGTATAGTAAAAACCGAAAAGGTGCTTTACTCTCCGGAATCCAAAGCCGACAACAAATCGGGAATACTAAGCCCCGGCTTTATTTTTTGGTCTTTGCTCACCCTGATTATTCTACTTACGGGTTTGGAGTTTGTTAAAAAGCAACATTTCATTGAGTTTGACAGATATTTATTAGCGACCTTAGGCTTAGCCGGGATTTTGTTCACTTATACCTGGTTCGGTACCATGCACAAAGCTATGGCCATTAACCTGAATACGATTTGGGCTTTTCCCTTACATGTGGTCGCAGCCTTTATTCTTACAAAACAGAACTATTCAAAAATTGTAAAAATATACTTCAAAGTTTATTTTATCTTATTAATATCCTTTTTGACCTACCTTATAATCAACCCAACATTTTTTGATCCCATTGTACTGCCCGTTACCTTGATTTTGCTCGTCAGGTCTTTTTCCTATTTCAGATGGAAAATGGTGAACTAAGTGTTCTTGAAAACTTTATACGCCGGTTTGTTAGAAACAATCTGCTTAATATCCGGCTAATGGTTTATACAAGCAGGTTCGACAACCGCAGAGCAAGAAGTCTAAAATCAGGCAAAAAGATATATTGTCAGTCAAAACCACAAGCGTTCAGTCAAAATGTCATATAAATAACCGAATTTTAGACAAAACTTCTTAAAAATACAGTCGGCACATCCTTTGATATATTAGTTATGAATTTAAACATAAAATTAATAACTAAAATAATTGGAGGAATTTATTATGACACTTATCAGAAGAACACCAAACGACAGATTACCCAACTGGTTTGAAGATTTTTTCACAAACCCTGAGTATTCGCCAAATAAGGCGTACAACTCATCACCTTCGGTAAACGTTGCCGAAAAAGATGACCGCTACGAAATAGAAATGGCAGTACCCGGAATATCCAAAGAAAACATTAAAGTTAATGTTGACAATGATGTAATCACAATTTCTTCGGAAACAGAAGAAAGCAACAAGGAGGAAGGAAAAAATTACACCAGACGTGAATTTTCTTACAGCTCTTTCGCCCGTTCATTCACACTGCCCGAGTCGGCCAATAAAGACGAAATATCAGCAAGTTCAAAAGACGGAATTTTGACCATTTCAATCATGAAATTGGACGGCAGTATTACAAAACCGGAAAGAGAAATTGACATCAACTAAGTTTGACTTATACTTTAAATGGTTTAATTATTTGATGATATAATGATACAATACCTTGCTATTCAGCAAATACACTCTTTGTAAAAGTCAAATTATTAACCGTTTAAAGTATAAAATGTATTACAAAAGCTGCCCAAAATTGAGTAGCTTTTTTTGGCTATAGTTTAGAATAGAGGTGTGTTTTTTTTTGAATATGAAGATTATAATACTTTTACAAGATAATATTCAAATTTTCGGAGGTTGAGCATGTTGTTTGCAAAACAAGCCCCGAAACCGGTTTCGACTTCGCTCAACCTCCGGAAAAGCAACGTCATTTTAAACTATAGCCATTATTTTTCAATTGACTTAAAACTCTTATTTTTAGCACTTTAACTTTATATAATAAACGTCTTATGTAGATGCTGTAATCTTAAATCCGTCAGACCGCTCAAAGCGGTCAGACGGGTATAAACAGCAAAAATTTATGGCGTTTATTATAAATTTTCAACTTTATAACTTTTTAAACTAAACTCAATAATTATTGTCGTCCGCTGAGGTTTTTAGGTATTCGCCCGGACTTTATACTTTCAGAACGCATCCGGCGTCCGATTATTTTTTCTGCCATATTCCCGATTTCAAGAATCTTATCAATATCAATTCCGGTATCTATGCCCATTTCATCCATCATCACAAGCATATCTTCGGTTGAAACTAAGCCTGCCAAATTCGAATCTTTGTAATAATAAGAACCGGTTCCGGCGACGGGGATACCACTGACAAAATTTGCCGGCTGCCCGCCTATCCCCCCGAGAGCAGATTCGTAGCGAGTCATTCCGGCTTGCAATGCGGCCAAAACATTAGCTAAGCCCCACCCTCTCGTGGTATGAAAATGCACAATGTGCTTGGAGGTATCCGGAATTTCATCCAACAGCATAGAATAATATTTATACACTCTGTCGGGCGAAGCAGAGCCGTCATGGTCGGCATGTTCAATATCATCGGCCCCGATATCCAACCAATGTTTCGTAAAGTCAATGGCTTTGGACATTTCTGTGGGGCCTTCTATCGGACATCCCCAAATAGTGCTGACTGTTCCGTTGACTTTAATCCCGGCATCATGAGCTTTTTTGATATATTTTTCGGCAAAAGCCCAATATTCGTCCAAAGACAAGCCGGAATTCCTTCTGTGATGCGACTCGCTGGTTGAAACCATCATCAATATACGGCCGGGTCCCCAACCTTCTTTCTTAGCTTTAATGGCTCGCTCCACTGCTCTTTCTCTAATAGTTACGGCGGTAATTTCTACATCATCAATAAGGTCTTTAATCTTTTTGCTTTTGTAAAGGCCTTGCATCAATTCATCGGCATCTCTAAATTGGGGCATGCGCTTAGGATTTCCGAAGTTGGTCAATTCAACCTTCTTAAACCCGGATAGAATTAACTGCTCAGCGACCCAAATTTTTGCCTCTGTCGGTATCAATTTTTCTTCGTGTTGAAAACCGTCTCTGACAGTTATATCAGAAACTTCTACTTTTTTGGGATAATTCATCATATTTGAAGATTTGGTTTACAGGTCAATGACCTCTTTGAAATAGATTACAACAAAAAAAAGATTCTTCAATCATTCGATAATTAAAATAAACCTTTACCATATTCACCTATACAAATATAAGAATATTTGCCGCTTAAAAAATTTTTGTTTCATCGGCAAAGTCTGAGACAGAAAAATAAAAAGTTTACTACCCAAAAATATCTATGGCCTTGGATGCGGCTCCGTATAGTTCATCTGCATCTAAGTGATGCTTAATTTGGTTGCTGTTCAGCCAATTTACAAAATCGCTTGTATTCAAATTGGCCACCAAGTCATGCCCGCTCATCGGACAGCCGCCCATACCGTTGAACACCGTATCAAAATTGCGACAACCCGCAGCAAAGGCAGATTCTATCTTGGGAATCATTTCTTTTGAAGTAGTATGCAGATGCAAATTAAGTTCCGCATCCGGAAAATCGGCCTGCAATTTCAAAAATACAGCCTCCAGTGATTCCGGAGTAGCCATAGCCGTAGTATCGGCCAGCGGAAAATAGCGCAAACCCTTCTCATATAATCTGCTGATATGCTCAGACAATATATCGGGGCTCCAGTAGTCGCCGTAGGGATTGCCAAATGCAGAACTAATAGTGATCAGCGGCTTTTTTCCGGCAGCTTCGGAAATAGCAATAATTTCATCTACTTGCACATAAGCCGGCTCAACAGAAGATTTCAAATTCCGCTTTAAAAACTCATTGGATATCGAAAACGGATAGTTCAGATAATCTACAGTCTCAATTTCTGCGGCTATTTTGGCATATTTGCTGTTGCCGACCAATACCGAAATCTTCGATTTACTCCGGGAACAATCCAACGCTTGAAGTACCTCCTTGGTGTCGCTCATTTGAGGAACAGCTTTTGAGGACACAAAACTCCCCACATCAACGGTATCAAAACCTACCGTCAACAGTTTATTGATATAAGAAATTTTCTGCGATGTCGGTATTATTTTTTTCAGCCCCTGCATGGCATCCCGGGGCGATTCTGTTATTTTTATCATAATGCGTATTGGTCAAGCCGTAATAAAATGCTGTCATTGCAGACTTCGTCTGTTTTAATATCCTAAATAGTGTCTGAACGGAAATAGACGAATTTTACGAAATGAGTTTTTTTTGATGAGATTTTTATTTTTTTAAATTTGGTGATGCTACTGTATCAGCGAATTAAAAAAAATAAAAATATCGCAAAAAAAACATTTCTAATTTTGGGTATTTCCGTTCAGACACTAAATAGCTCTACTCCTTTAATATAAAGGCTGCTATATGATTTTGCGATATAATTGGATATAGGTATTATTTATAAAAACCAAACAGCTAATAATGAAACATATAACGACAGCTATGAATTTGTTTCAGAACTTGTTTATCTGACATTCAGGTATTTGCAATTATACACAACATCCATTTTTTTATATTAAAACAGACGAAGTCTGCATTGAGGCAACAAAGCATATTTACGATTTTAAAAAAGCAGTTGGTCTGTAAGCCGGATTCTGTTTCCGAAAACTCGTTCGGAATTTTGTCATTTATCTTCGTTGGTACTCACGTACAAACTTTAGCTTCCTACCCCTCAGGCTCAGACGAGCAATCCTCAAACCCTGATGTACATGGAATTGCAACTTGCCGGGCAAACAGCTGTTTAGGTTACCCCAAACACCGGTAAGCTCTTACCTTACCTTCTCACCCTTACCGCAAAACAAGTTTACGGCGGTTATTTTCTTCTTTGTTTCCACAAGCTCACACCTGTCTTCCCGTTAGGAAGGGCAATGCTCTTTGTTGTCCGGACTTTCCTCTGCTCGTTTCCGAACAGCGACAAAACGACCAACTGCCGTGCAAAGTTAATCTAAACTACCGAATTATCAACTGAAAAGTATTTAAAAAGTAGAGGCTTTACCATGATATTTGTATTTTTGCCTTATGAAAATAATAAGGATCAAACAAACAAAATCTACCAACAGCTATGCCCAAGAGTATATAAAATCAGAGCCAACCGAAGATTTTACTTGCTTTGTAGCCGATGAACAAACAGCGGGAAAGGGACAAAGAGGAAACTCATGGTACAGTACACCGGGGGAAAGTTTAACATTCTCAATCGCTCTAAAACCCAATCTTAAAACGGTAAAGCAGTTTATGCTTTCCAAAGTTGTTTCCTTATCCATAGTTTCTTATTTCTCAAAATACGGAGATTTATTTTCGATTAAATGGCCAAATGACATTTATTACAATAATCGAAAACTCTGCGGTATTCTTATTGAAAACAGCTTGTCGGGAAACAAAATTAAAAAAAGTATTGTTGGTATCGGTATCAATATTGACAACAGGCAGTTTCCGGAAAACTTGCTCCATCCGATTTCACTCACTCAAATTACGGAAAAGAAACATAATACAGAACAAATACTCAACGGATTGTTAAGAGAAATCAAAAAACACTATAATCAATTGGCTGAAAAAAACTTTGATGCAATTGATAATGCATACCTCGAAAACCTGTATAAATATAATGAGGAAGCAAGCTTTAAAGATAAAATCTGCACATATCGGGGAAAAATTACGGGCATCAGTCCGTATGGAAATTTGATAGTTAAAAATATTGATACAGGAATCTCAACAGCGTATGCACATAAAGAAGTTGAGTTTATTTACTGATGCATATTCCGATGTTCTGTTTGAGTCGACAATTGCATATTTTTAATAAAAAAAGGCTGTCTAAATTAACCGTTGGGTGGTTTAGACAGCCTCAGTATTTTTTGTTTTCAAGACAGAATCATTCCTCTTCCTCAAAAACAAAAACATCTTCATTGTCAGCCTTGGTGTGATATTTTTCTCTGGCGTATTTTTCCAAAAAGCTGTCATTCTCCATCAATTCTACTTGCTTTTTGTATTCAGCATCTTTTGTTTTATAAAATTCAATGGCTTCTTTTAAATCCGAAACCTCATTTTTATAATGATAATAGCGCATTATAGAATACCGGCTAAAAAACATCAGCCAAAGCACAAATATCGAAACACCAATCACGTAACGATGTTTCTTAATAAAATATACAGTCTTTTTGACTTTAGACTCCATGCAATTAGTTTCCTCCCAGTATCATAGGCAAACCGTCTTTACCACTACCAACCACAACAATCTTCGTATTAGGTGATTTTGAAAGTTTTAATGTTGCCTCTATTCCTCTCATTTTGAGAAGATTGTCTGTGAGCGAACTGCTTACAATTTTATTTGCAGTCGCTTCACCCTCAGCGTCAATTTTCTTTTTCTTGGCTTCACTTTCCGCCTTTTTCAGCTTATACTGGTAGGCCAAAAACTCTTGTTCTTGTTTCAATTTACTTTCAATGGCATTTTTAATATTCGGTGGCAATATGATTGATCGAATCAATAAGGCCGTCATCTTTATATTATTTTGAGGCAGTTTAAGTACATCTCTTGTTTCATTTATTATCTGCTCTTCGACTTCCTTACGTTTTGTAGAATAAATTTCTTCTGCGGTAAAACGTCCCATCACTTGACGAACCATAGAACGAACCTCGGGAACAACTAATTTTTGCACATAACTTACGCCGAATTTCTCATGCAGTTCTCCAATCTTTTCGTAAGTGGGAAAGAATCGCACAGAGATATCCACATGAACAGACAGACCGTTTTTATCCAGGACATCCATTGTTTCGTCAACTTTTTGCTCTTTTACGTCATATACAAACATGGTGTTCCAAGGAGCAATAACATGGAAACCGGCATTGTACACATTTTCCTTATCCAGGCCGCCACTGAATTTCCTAAATATAACTCCTTTCTCACCCGGTTCAAGGGTTAAAAAAATCATGGAGCCAAAGACCAACAAAACAGCCAAAGCAATTCCGACTATCACTATCAGGGATTTAAATTTTGAGTTCATAATACAATATTTTTAGTTTAAATACTTCGTTTCAATTTTGTAAAAGTATGAATTTATTAGCAATTTACCCAAGACATATTCCATTTTTTAAAGAAAACAGATGTCCTGAATGTTTGTTGATTTTTAATCTGTCGAAAATAAACACTAAATCTTACCACAAGTTACTAAAAAGGCTTGCGACAAATTCGCCGACACCCAATAAATACAGTCCAAATACAGACAGCACAGTTATCAATATCCAACGCAAAGCCTTCACGCCGTATTTTATTGCAAAATTTGATGCCATCAGCCCCCCGGCTATATTCCCGACGGCCGAAATTAATCCTATCAGGTAGTTTACATCGTCGTTTAAAATAAATACCACTAATGCAAACGGCGTGTATAAACTCACTATAAAAACTTTGTAGCTGTTGGCATACAGTAAATCATGCCCCGAAATAAGCACCAGAGCAGAAAGCAACAAGACTCCCGTTCCGATATGAATGAATCCGCCGTAAACACCGATTAAAAAATAAATTAATATTTGCCAAAATTTTGGTTTCGCTTCTCTCTTTTTTTCTTGTCCTTTTAACCAATATTCAGGATTTCTGATTACGATAAACAACATAAACACCACGGCAATACCTATGATGTACATAAAGATTGTTTGATTGATATTCACGGCTATTTCTGCTCCTGCTATGGAACCAAGGATAATTGGAACAGAAATAAATAAGCCTTTCTTTACCTTTAAAAATCCCTTTCTGAAAAAATTATAAGAAACGGCTGATGTTTGCAATGCCACGCCTATCCTAACCGTTCCGTTGGCACAGGCCGGCGGTAAACCCAAAAACATAAAAACGGCATAACTGATGGCTGTTCCGCTTCCTGCCAAGGTATTAATTATACCAATTAAAAAACCCGTACCAAGCAACAGCAGCAAGATTTCGGGCGACAAAACATCATACGATAATACATACTCACTCATTGGGGACATTTACAAATATTGCAAGCAAGTTAAACAATTTCTTGGCAAAATACATAAAGTTTATTACTTTCATCCAAGTTCTGTTGCTTCCATTTCTATTCAAGCCGGGCAGAATAAAAAAAAATGTGTAAAAAACATTTAAATTAAGCCAAACAATAATATTGACAATCAATGGACTATACTTTAAACGGTTAGTAATTTGACTTTTACAAAGCGTGTATTTGTTGAATGGCGAGGTATTGTATCATTAAATAATTAAACCATTTAAAGTATAATACTCATTTTTAGACTATTCTGATTAATTATTCCGAAATTTTCGGACAAAAATTTTTAGTATGCAAAATTCTCTTAACATATATCGTGCGTCTGCCGGTTCAGGAAAAACGTTTTTTCTTACCGCAAGCTTTTTGAAGTTGGCATTTGCCGATCCGGATAATTATAAAAAAATTCTTGCCGTAACATTTACCAATAAAGCCGCCGAGGAAATGAAAACCCGTATTACGGAAGAAATAGATTTAATGGTAAGGAATCCTCAAAAGTCGGCACATTTTGCAAATATCAAGGAAGAATATCCGAATTACAGCAACAAACAAATTCAAGCCCTTGCCGAATCCATCAGAGACCGAATTTTACACAACTACTCCCTGTTTTCCGTAAGTACGATTGACAGCTTTGTGCAAAAAATAATTCGAGCTTTCACCTATGAAATGAGCTTACAATCAAACTACAACATTCAATTAGACTCCGACTCTGTTATTGCAGAACTCAGAGATCGGCTTTACGAAAAAGTCAAAGACAATAAAAAATTACTCTCGTGGCTCATCCAATTTGCCGAATACAAAATAGATGAAAATAAAAGTTGGGATTTCAACAACGATATTGAAGCCTTGAGCAAAGAAATACTTAAAGAACAATTTCAAAGTATGGAACTATTCTTTGAGGAAGAGGATAGTACAAAAAAATTGGAAGAGCTGAGAGTAATACTGAGAAAAACAAAAAAGGACTTTGAAAGTACCATGAATGCTTTGGCCAAAACTGCTGAAAACGAAATTAAAAAAACCGGCATAGACCACACCAAACTCGGACAACGAACAAAATATGCGGCTGAGTACTTTTTATCAAAAATAAAGGCCAAGGATTTTGTGCCGGTGGCCACCGTCTTAAAAATAATGGATAATCCGGATGAATGGCCGAATAAAAGTGCCAACGACGAGGTCAGGGACAAAATAAATACGCTCTACAATATATTAAATCCTCTGCTGAATAAAGCCGTTGAAACTTACAATGCCCAATACCCCGTATATATCTCTGCCAATGAAGTACTCAAGAACTTCTATGCACTGGGGGTTCTGGGAGATATTGCCTCCCTCCTGCCCGACTACAGAAAAGAAAACAACGAATTGCTCATCAGCGACACAACCTTATTGCTGAAAGAATTGATAAAGAATAATGATGCCCCGTTTATCTACGAAAAAGCCGGAAATAAATATGACCATATTCTTATTGACGAATTCCAGGACACCTCAAACTTTCAGTGGGAAAACTTTAAACCTTTGATAAGAAACAGCCTGGCTTCGGCAAAATTCAATTTGATTGTCGGCGACATAAAACAATCCATATACAGTTGGCGCGGTGGAGATTGGTCTTTGCTCCTGCATAAAGTCAAAGAACAAATCGGACAAGAATTTATAACTGAAAATAACTTGCCGTTCAATTGGCGAAGTGCCGGCCATATTGTTCGATTTAATAATACATTATTCCGACGGATGCCTCATATTCTCCAAACGGTTTTTAACCAAAATGTGGAAGAAAACAGCACGGAGGACTATGTAAAAATTATGAAAGAGAACAACCGGTTCTCCATGATAACAGATGCTTATGCATCGAGCATGCAAAAAACAACACAGGATGATAAAGCCCCCGGTTTTGTACGTTTAGACTTCATTATTAAAGAAAAAGGAGATACCAAAGAAGACTACGATATTGAAATTGCGCAACGATTGCCGGAACACATCAACAGCTTACTTGAGAAAAATTATTCGGCCGGTGATATTGGTATTTTGGTTCGTACCAATGAGCAGAGCAAAAAGGTTATGGACATGATATACAACTATCAGGAAACCCATGAAGCATCTAAAAAATATGCTGTAGTTTCAGCGAGTTCAGCGGCACTTTCAAAATCGGACGCAGTAAAAATTTTAATCGGAGCCTTTAAATACCTTAATGACCCTAAAAATCAAATCACGGCTGTTGAACTGGCTCTGGAATACCAAGCTCATAAGAATTCGAAAACGCTGAAGAAACACCAAATTATTGCTTCGGCTAAACATATTGAAGAATTTCTCCCGGAGAAGTTTGCCCGACGGCAAGAAGCCATAAGAGAAATGCACTTATTTGAACTCACTGAAGAACTGCTTGATATGTTTGAATTGAGAAAGGCCAAAAACGACTTTGAATTTATTCGCAGTTTTCAAGACTTAGTCCTTAACTATGTGCAAAAGAAAGGGAACCTGCTCGACGAGTTCGTCGATTGGTGGGATGAAAAAGGACATCAAGAATCCTTATTACTTTCGGAAAAACAAAATGCGGTCAAAATTCAAACCATACACAAATCTAAGGGTTTGGCTTATGAGCATGTAATTGTTCCGTTTGCCGATTGGAGTATTTCTCCTAAAGCCAATGATACGTTTTGGGCAAAAGCCGACAGTTCAATTTTCGGAGACTTGCAATACTTTCCCGTAAAATACAGCAAGAAACTTGGCGATACCATCTTCAGAACCTCATATTATGAACACAGTTTGCAAGCTCACACAGAATCGTTAAATCTGTTGTACGTTGTGCTGACCAGAGCAAAGCAATCTCTCCTGGTTTTTTGTCCGCAAAAACAAAACCCCGACAAAATTACTACAGTGGCTGACCTGTTGTATCATGCGGTTCATCAAACACAATCATCGGAAGAAGACCAACAAAATTATCAAGATACTACACCGTATTTTGATTCAATATCAAATCGTTTTATTATTGGAGCGCTCTCGGAAAGTAAAAAATCAGAACCATGGTTGGCCAAATCTGCTTTCGAGACAGAATATCCGGGAAACCGGGGAGTGGTAAGGCCGGATATCAGCTATCAATCGAAAGATTTCTTTATTGAAAGTCTGGATTATATTGAAGACAAGGTAAATTACGGAAGTCTGATGCACAAAATATTTGAGGGGATAACAACGATTGAAGATATAAACCCGGTGATAAAAAACTTACATGCCGAGGGTTACATCACCAAAGAGGAAAGCAATATGCTGGCGAAAGAAGTTAAAAGCATTATTCAACGCCCCAAAGTTGCGCCATGGTTTAAACCCGGTATTGAAGTTATAACCGAAAAAGCCATCATTACTGAAGAAGGCCAAACAAGAATTCCGGATCGTGTGGTTATTGAAAATGATAAAATTACCGTGATAGATTTTAAATTCGGAAAACAAAGAAAAGAACATCTCTCACAAATAAAGGAATACCAAAGTCTTCTGGAAAAAATATACGGTGCAAAAGTAGACACGGCTCTGTATTATGCTGAACTTGATGAAATAATAAATGAAACAAAACAAACGTCATTATTTTGATTTGTGTTTTGAAGCAATGGTTCGGTACATTTTTATAAACAATTAAATATCAACAATATAACAAATTACATCAAACTATCTAACGGACTCAATTTTAGACGCTTTGTGGTGCAAGCACGCTCAAAGGTCAAAAATTTGACGAATAGAATCAAACCCGGAAATCTTTTTTGTATATTTGTTCTATGAATTTCAAACATAATCAAAATACTCCATTCGGGTTTACCGTACATAAAGCAGAGCAGTCAGGCTCTTCCCAAAACATTGAAATGGTGCACAGCGAGGTAAACCCAGCGTTTGAATGTATCAGCGGACAAAGACATGAGCAAATAATCGGACAACCAATAATTAAAACGCTGGCTCTACTTGAAGCGGAGAACTTTGACTGGTTAAATTTTTACAATAAATTATCTTCCAAAACAACAAAACAAGAAGCCGACGTTTTTTTTATCAGAACCGGTGCTTGGTATCATATTCAAGCCTTTTACCAAAATACGGGAATAGTACATACCTATTATACCGATATTACAAAATATGTTGAGATTTCTGATGATGAGATAAAGAACACGCTGCACCCTCTGTCGGAAATAAAGTCTGAGCTTGCCTTATATAAAGATTTTTTGAATTTTGACCAAGACTGTATATTTATCACCAAAGACTCTGTCTGCAACTATGCCAATAAAGCTGCAGCAACTGTTCTGGGATACTCAGCAAATGAAATGATTGGGCTGCCGATTCTTGACCTGTTTGCTGAAGAAAGCAAGAAACTTGTTAAAAAAAGGTTACAGTCTAATTTCAAAAGCCCATACAAGGCTGTTGCACTGAAAAAGGACAATACCCAAATTACTGTTGAGTTTAGAAGTTTCGAGCAAGAAACCAAATTAGGAAATCTTCGAATTTCAAAAATAAAGGACATTAGTCATACGGTTAACGAAAGAAGGCAAGTTCTTAAAGCCTTAAAAAAATTGGAAATTATTAATTCAAATATTCCCAATTTTATACTGCTTGCAGAAATAAGTTCGGACGGCAAAATTGCAAATGCAGAAATTTCAGATCACGCGGACAGTTTTCTGGCCATACCCGAAGGCACGATTAATAATGATGTGAATAAATGTTTAAGTTTTGTTGAGCCTGAATACCGCTCAAATATATTTGAAGGAATTGAGGAAGCTATAGACAGACTCGAAGAAGTAATTACAACAGAATACAAGGTTAAAAAGGGAAATGGTGAGTCGGCTTGGTTTTCGTCGTCGACAAAAGCGATAAAAACGCATAATAAACACAAAATTGTTGCCGTAACGACAGATATTTCTTCCGGAAAAAGCTCTGAACTCGCCAGATTTAAAAGCGAGAAGCGGTTCAGAATTTTGTTTGAGAAATCTCCTGATGCCATTTTTATTGTTAATAAACACACCGGAAAATATTCAGATGCCAATAAATCTGCCGAACAGCTTACCGGAAGATCCATCAAAGAACTAAAAGAACTCCACACATCATCGGTTTCTCCGAAGAACTCTTCTGACCAATTAAAAGATGTTAAAGCCTCGAACACTTCACTAAACTTCAGTGAAGTAACTTACACACAACCCGACGGCTCAGAAAAAAACGCTGAGCTCAGCACAGTACCTATTGACGAAAATACGGTTTTTGGAATTGCTCATGAAATTACAAAAAGAAAAAAGCGTGAAACTGAATTAACTCTCACAAAAGAAAGCTATTATAATATTTTTAATGCGATAAGTGAGGCTATTTTTATTCAAAATGAAAAAGGAGAGTTTTTAGATTTGAATAAGGGAGCAACTAAAATGTACGGCTACACAAAAGAAGAGTTATTAGGAGAAATACCGGTGACTTTAAGTGCCAAAGGAATGAATGACCTACAACAGTTGCAAAGAACCTCAGAAATTGTATTCAGAACAGGCCAACCCAAAGAATTTGAATTCTGGGGAAGACGTAAAAACGGGGACATTTTTCCGAAACATGTTATACTCAACAAAGGAAAATATTTCGGAAAAGATGTACTCATTGCCGCTGCCCGTGATATTACAAAGCGTAAAAAGATTATTGACGATCTGGAAATTGCGACTCAAAAGGCTCAAGAAAGCGACCGGTTAAAGTCATCATTTTTGGCCAATATGAGTCATGAAATTCGCACGCCGATGAATGCGATTGTCGGATTTTCTTCTTTACTGGAAGAGACAGAATCCAGTAAAGAAGAATACCAAAGATACGCCGGAATAATTAAAACCAGTAGTGACCATTTACTACATATTATAAATGACATCATAGACATATCAAAGATAGAATCCGGAAAGCTGAAAATAAAAAAAGAACAAATAAATATAAATGATATTCTCTACGAGCTTCAAACACAATTTGATTCCGAAATATTTCTTCAAAAAAAGCCAAACCTGAAACTCAAATTATTTGCCCCTTATAATAACTTAGAATTGAATACTGATGAAACTCGATTCAGACAAATATTATTAAACCTTTTGAGCAATGCCGTAAAATTTTCTGAAGAGGGAGAAATAAAATTCGGATATGAAATAATAAAAGGCCATATCCTATTTTTTGTAAAGGATAGCGGTATTGGTATTCCTAAAAGCGAACAAAAAACTATTTTTGACCGCTTTACTCAATCCTCAAAAACCGGAGAAAAACTATACGGAGGCACGGGTCTCGGTTTATCCATTGCAAAAGCTTGCTCAGAATTACTGGGTGGCTCAATTTGGTTGGAATCGGAAGAAGATGTCGGGACTTCATTTTATTTTACGATTAGTGCGGATTAACCGGATTTATTTTTAAAATAAAAATACTTTAAATGGTTTAATTATTTAATGATATAATGATACAATACATTGACATTCAGCAAATACACTCTTTGCAAAAGTCGGTGTAATGGTCAAAAAGGAGTCTGTTTTTTTCTATTACTTTTCATCTTAAATATATTTTTATGCTGAATCAAAATATTAGCCTATGATTTAGGGAGACCATCAGAATATATTAGTTCGTAACCAAATACTGACGGTTCACCATATTTTCATATTTTTCTACAATAAATTTTGTATATTGTATGAAAACTTAGCTTAACCAAATGAAAAATCCACCCAAAAACACCGCCCGCCCTATTGGCATTTTGATTGCTGATGATGAAGAGATAAACTACTACCTGCTGGAAACCTTGTTGAAAGACGTTTTTCAATTAGATACCAATATTTATCATGCGATAAACGGCGAAGAGGCCATCAATATATATTCAACAAAGGCTAAATTAATTGACTTAATATTTATGGATATCAGAATGCCTGTTACCGATGGTTTCTCTGCTACAAAACAAATAAGAGATCTTCAATCAAAAGTCCCAATTATTGCTCAAACGGCTTATGCTTCTAATGAAAACAGAGATAAGGCTTTGATTTCCGGTTGCAATGAACTTATCCCTAAGCCAATCAGCAAAAAACTTTTTGGTAAAATAATCAATAAATACCTGAACCTTGGTGTCGATAATTTTTAACATTTGTGATTACAGCAGACTTTAAACACATAAAGTATGAGTTTTCTGTGACGGGCTGAAAAGACCGGTTTATTTCAACCCAAGGCAACGCCTTGAGCTATTATCATTTTTAGTCTCGCCTTGTAAAGGCAACTTATTAATAAACTGCCCTTGCAGGGCGAACAAGCTCGTTTATTCCGAACCCGGTACGTTGCACCGGGCTGAATTAAATTGCTCTTTCAGAGCGTTTCCAAACTTCGTAAAGTAGAACTAACGAAAAACAGAACAAAGCCGGCATACAAAATGGCACACCGGCTTGAAAAAATATCTGTTAGTAAGAAAAGAAGTACGACAAAACCGTACTTTTTCATAGCTCAATAAACTTATTGTTCCAATTTTTGTTTGTCAATAAAATACAACTTAATTCTATTGGCCATGAGATACATAACAGGAACCAACACCAAAGTAAGAAAGGTTGCAAAGGCTAATCCAAATATGACGGTCCATGCCATTGGTCCCCAAAATAGGGCATTGTCGCCTCCGAAATATATATTTGGGGCAAAATTTGACAACAAGCCTTCAAAGTCAATATTAAAACCTACAGCCATTGGCAATAAGCCCAAAATTGTAGTAATCGCTGTTAATAAAACGGGGTGCAAACGCGTTTGCCCTCCCTTTACTATAGCCTTAACTATTTCGGATACCGGCAAACTGTCTTCCTTGCTGAGAGAAAGTTCATATTTTCGTTGTAACTTAAGATAGTCAATATAATCTATCAATACAATGGCGTTGTTGACCACAACACCGGCCAGAGATATAATTCCTACACCGGTCATAATAACAACAAAATTCATCTGAAACGTAGCTAACCCACCAAATACTCCGATGGTGCTAAACAATACACTCGCAATAATAATAAACGGTTTTACAACAGAATTAAATTGGGTAATCATTATCATAAGTATAAAACCGATGGCGAGCATCATCGCTCTTGCCAAAAAAGCTCCTGTTTCTGCTTGTTCCTGCTGTTCTCCGGTTAGTTCGTATTCAATTCCATTGGGCAAATCTACGGTACTTAACACTTGTTCAATTATCCGGTTTATTTCATTGGCATTAGCCCCCTCTGTAATTCCCGAAAAAATAGTTATTACCCGCTTTCCGTCTATTCGCTTAATCGAGCCGTAACTTGTAGAGTATGAAAAATCGGCAACAGAGGAAATCGGAATATGCACAAACTTTCCTTGTTTATTTCGAAATGTGATGATTTGATTAAGAAGTGCATCAATATTATTTCGATACTTATCAGATAATTGAATCTTTATTGGATATTCTTCCTCTCCCACTTTGTAGTCAGATATTTCTTTACCAAATAAAGCGGTTCTTATGGCAGAGGCAATTTGTCCGGTAGATAATCCGAATCGGCCGGCTTTATCCCGGTCAATATCTATAATCATGGATGGGTTCCCTTTACTGACACTAAGTCTCAAGGCTTCAACACCGGAAATATTTTGAGCGGTCAAAAAGATTTTAATCGAGTCGGCAGTCGTATGCAACTCTTCGTAGTTCTCCCCGGTCAATTCAATATTAATTGCTTTTCCGGTAGGAGGTCCCATTCCATTTTTAGCCACAGTTACCGTAACTCCCGGATATTTCCCAATGATCTCATGACTCAAAAGCTCTCTTAATTCTGCCGTGTTTATTCCCTCACGATCCTGATAGTCCACAAAATTTATTGTTGTTATTCCCTTATGCGGGGTCTTCCCGAATGCCATTTCTTGTTCACCGACAGCTCCTTTACCCACTGTAGTTAACACAGATTTCACAATACTCCCGTAATCACCTTCATCAAGAATGCGGTTAATATCTTTCTCAATAAGTTGCATGGTGCTGTCGGTTCTCGGTAAATCAACTCCAACCGGAAGTTCGACTTGCACATTAATATATTTTGGTTCATTGACAGGAAAAAATTCTACTTTAGGCGAACTCATAAAGTAAATAGAAATTGTTAACAGCATAATACCTACCGTTCCTAACAAAAACATTACAGGCCGCTTTCCTCTTAATGTATATTTTATTACCCTCAGGTAAAAGTATTCCAATTTTATTAAAAACACCTTTCTGAACCAAACGGATACTCCAAAAAAGAAATATCGATTCAGCATCGTAATTACGGCTATAATCAGCAACAGATTAGCCAATACATATACCCCTGTAACATAAAACATTACAGCTAACACTCCCCCGATTCCTGAAATAATAAGCGTTCGTTTTTGGGGCGGGCGTTCTTCTGTTTTGCGAGAAAAGGAGCGGGTAAGTACCGGTATCAATACAAGTGCGGTAAACAATGATGAACTCAATACAATAATTAGGGTGATGGGAAGAAATTTCATAAATTTCCCAATCATGCCCGGCCACATGGCCAGCGGAATGAATGCCGCCAAAGTGGTAGCGGTAGAGGCTATAATTGGCCAGGCAATTTCACCCACGGCAAGTTTTGCCGCCTCAAAACGAGAATATCCTCGATGCATAAATCGGTGTATATTTTCTACGGCAACAATGGCATTGTCGACCAACAGACCCAACGCCAGGATTAGACCAAAAAGGACCATCATATTGATAGTAGAACCTATAAGGGTTAACACCAAAAAGGAAATCAACATAGACATGGGTATTGAAAAACCGACAAACATAGCATTGCGCGTACCTAAAAAGAAGAACAGAACAAACATCACAAACAAAACGCCCATAATTATGTTATTCTCCAAATTCTTTATCATTCCCTTGACCATATCAGATTGGTCATTGGTTACCGTAATCCTTATTGTTTCCGGAAGTTCATTTTTTTTCTTGGCATTATCAAGAATTTGAAAAATTTGCTCTACTGCTATAATTAAGTTTTCTCCGGTCTTTTTAATCACCTGTACAGATACTACGGTTTCATTGCCCAGGCGAGCAACTGAAAGCGGTTCGGCAAAACCGTCTATTGCTTTTCCCCCGGCAAGGACATCTCTCAAATAAACTGATTTCCCCTTTTCACTCTTCACTACAACGCTTTCAATCTCGCTGACAGAATTAAATTCGCCGTTGGTTCTAACCGAACGACGTATTCCGTCAATAATAATATCTCCCCCCGAGACCGACATATTCTCATAGGCCACGGCATTTTCAATATCAGTAAAGGTCAGTTTGAATGCATCCATTTTAGATTTATCCAGCGGTAAATGCACCATTCGATCTTCTACTCCCTTGATATTGACTTTTGAAATTTGGGGCAGCTCTTCAATTTTTTCTTCCAAAAATTCGGCATACTTTTTAAGTTCGGGGACCGAAAAATCACCCGACAAGTTCACATTAACAATCGGAAACTCCGAAACATCAATGTCGGAGACAAAGGGATCGGCCGGTAGGTCTTCCGGTAATTCACCCAGTGCTCGGTCCACAGCATCTTTGACATCTTGGAGTGCTTTTTCAATTTTTACGGAAGCATCCAATTCTACAATAATAATTGAATTATCTTGCGAGGACGTTGATTCTAAAGAGTTGATACCGTCAATGGTCTCAATTTCCTTTTCCAAAGGCCTACTGACCAAATTTTCCATATCGGCAGAGGAATTGCCGGGATATACGGTCTGAACTAATATGGTGGGCAAAGAAGCATCCGGAAACATTTCCTTGGGCATATTCCGGTAGGATATTAAACCCAATATCACCAAGATGATGATTAACAGGTAAATGGTGTTGGAATTTTTGAGGGCTGCGGTAGTCAATTTAAACTCTCGCAGATTTTCTTTTATATTCATTGAATTCAGTTTAAAAAGTTATAAAGTTGAAAGTTTATAAAGTTAAAGTGCTAAAAATAAGAGTTTTAAGTTAATTGAATGTAGTGTAAAAAGTTTTAAAGTTGAAAGTTTGTAAAGTTAATTATTTGATACTCAATGAATTATGTAGAATTGCTATATTTCAATAACTATCTGAATATTAGACAAATAACACTTTAAACTTTAAAAACTTTATAGACCGGACTCTTCATTGGCATAATATTTATTCAAGTTGAAGTCCTATTAAAAACAATATTGAAAGCTGATTATCTCTCCCATTAAGCGAACTGTATTATTTCACTATACGGAGTTTAATTTCATTACTCACAAAATTCAATCCCTCGGCAATAACCAAGTCATTTTCGACTAAGCCGATAACAACCAAATCTGCTCCGAGGGTGTATCCTGTTTGAATGTATTTTTTGCGGGCCGAATAATTTTCCCCGTCCTGAACAGCCACATAAACATACTTTCCCTTTTTATCGTTAAGTATCAAATTTGAGGGAATAGCGATTCCCTTTCCCGAGTAATCAGAAAGGTGCATTCGGGCAATCATATTCGGTTTGATTTTCCTCGCTCTGTTCTTAAAATTCACTTCTACTTCAAATGTTCTGTTTACAGGATTTATAACATTTCCTATACGACTGACTTTTGCATTTATTTCCATTTCGGGATAAGCAGTAAAGGTAAGTTTGGCCTTTTGACCCTTTTTCAGTAATGAAATATATTTTTCAGAGACATTGACTGTTACACTCATATTTGTCAAGTTAACCAATTGTATAATACGCATACCGGGCGATGCCATTTCCCCTTCTTTACCAATAATTTTATCTACTATGCCTGAAAAAGGAGCTCTAATTTGAGACATCTCCAACTGTGAATTCAAGGTTTGTAATTTGGCCTCTAAACTTTCTTTACTGTTCTTAGCTTGCAAAAGATCAACCTCTTTCCCTACGCATTCTTCGGCCAATCTTTTTTGCTTTTCATACATGATTTTTGCCAGTTCCAGTCCTTTTTTTACCTCACGAATACTATTTCGTAAAACCGCCGAATTCAGCCCAATCAACAACTGTCCTTTTTTTACATATCCTCCTTCCCTGACATATATCTTCTTAATTTGCCCGTTGGTCTCCGGAGTAACATAGGCAATCTTATCAGCTTCTGCTGAACCGGTTACCGTAAACTCATGCTCAATATTCTTGACTTTAACATCAATAACCCTGACCTTAATGCCAATTTCTTTCGCACTGTCTTGGCTCAAAAGCTTTGCGTATTCGTCTTCCAAATTTGCCAAATGTTGTTTTGTTTGAAATATTTCTTTTTGAACAGTTCCTGTAGTCCTTTGCTGATCCCGGCAGCCGTATATCATTAATATTGAAAGGGCTGTAATTAATATTTTTTTCATTTTGCTTTCTTTAATTCAAATTATAATTAATCAAAAAACAGGTATTACAAAATTCGGCTTTAGTTTAAAATGATGTTGTTTTTCCGGAGGTTGAGTATGTTGTTTGCAAAACAAGCTCCGAAACCGGTTTCGACTTTGCTCAACCTCCGAAAATTTGAATATTATCTTGTAAAGGACTTATAATCTTCATATTCAAAAAAACACCTCTATTCTAAACCGGAGCCCAAAATTCTTATTACTCAAATCTTAAAAGTCTTTTTAGTTTAATATGAATATCTATCAAATCTCCCAAAGTGCTGTAATAATTTGTAAGTGATATAAAGTACTGATTCTGAGCCTGTGTCAATTCTAATCCGGATGCAGTACCTTCTTTATATTTCACTTTAGTATTTTCGTATATTTGCAGAGCCAATTTTTTGTTTGCCTCTATATTTTCCAAATTTTCGGAAGTCGCTGTGTAATTACTTCGGGTTTGAGCAAAATCTAATTGCAACGCTCTGCTGTTTTGAGATTTAATATTCACTGTTTTTTCAAACTTATATTGCTTTTGTTTTATCTTGGCCCATCGTTGTCCTGAAGCAAAAATAGGAATCGTTAGTTTTATGCCCCAAACACTGGTTGGATACCACTCGGTATCCTCCGAAAACAAGTCCAACTCCTCTTGCATAGCCTGTTCACTGTATGAAAAATAGGCCGATAACTGAGGAAGAACCAAGGATTTTTCTCTCATCAACTCCAATTGACTGAGTTCCTGCTGCACCTGCAACATGCGGTAATCGGTGGTTTGGTATAAATCAAAATCGGCCATTAAAACGTTTGCCGAATCCATTTCGGAAATAATTTCGGGTAATCCGGAACTTAACTGAATCGGTGTGTTTTCTTCTAAGCCGGATTGAAATTTCAGCATGCGGTATAAGATTTCTCTTTGCTGCCTCATGGAGTTTAAGCTGTTTTCGGTATTCTTAACATTCAATTCAATTTGCCTGGCATCTGTTTGTTCTGCAAAGCCGGCCTCGACCAATTGCTCGGTTTCGTGCCGGAGTTGCTCCAATCCTCTGTAAACTGAATCCATGAGGGAGATACTTTCTTCAGTAATCAAAATGAGGTAATAGGTTTTGCTTACGGTTTCCTTAACTTCTTCTTTCTTACGTTTATGAGCTGTTTTTGACAATTCAAGATAAATTTTTGATGCCTTAAGACCAACAATATATTCCCCGCTGAACAAAAGTTGAGATGCTGTAACTCCCCAAGTTGTATTGTGTTTACTGCCAAATTGCACGGGCATTTTTTCATCCTCGGGCATGGGGGCTATGGGTATGAGTCCGAATAATCCGGTATTTACACCATAAACAGCCGGTGTAATAAAATTGGGCATTAATTGCGTGGGTATTTCCGGAAAATTTTGATACTCAGCAGAACCCTCAATGCGTGGTAACCCAATAGCTGTGGTTTCCCATTTTTGCTTTTTGGCAACTTCTATGTCCAGCTGTGTGTTCTGAACTTCATAATTGTGCTTCACGGCATAGTTTTGAATTTCTTGGAGGCTGTATTCAGTGGTGGTATCTTTGGGTTCCTCTTGTGCCGATACAATATTTATGCAAAGGGTTAAAGCAAGAATTGGTATAAATTTCAGTTTAATTTTCATGATCACAATTCTCATTATTAAATTCTTTTATCAATTGTGTTAAAACCTTGAGTCCCTCCTCTGTACAAATAGCTCTCATATGATACTCCATCATATGTTTCAACGCTCTTACATTGGCAAACTCTTTGAATGAAACAAACTCATTATCAATGCGTTGTGTTTGAAATATTACTCTGCTTTTTGCTATTAAATCTGCATCAACTTCTTGTCTGTATAGGCCTTCTGATTGACCTCTCTCAATATTCTCTTTCATTTCTTTATACAACTGTCTGCTTTTGTCAAGATTCATTTTGTCATACAAAAGAGGATAGTATTTTCTCAAATCGAATTCAACAGAATAGTTGTGATTTTTGACTACTTCTACGAGCTGTTTTTGAATATAAAGCATCTCTTCAATTGCATTTTGTGCTTTACTACTTTCTTGATTTATTTTGTCATAAATCACGGCAAAAAAATGCTGCAAAACTAATTCTACCAGCTCCGCTTTATCTGAGACATAATTATACAACGTCTTTTTTGACACCATATTCAGCCGTGCAATATCAGACATTGTTAAACTTTTTATTCCGTATTTTTGGAATAGATCAGTTGTATTAAGTAATATTTTTTCAATTTTTTGTTTCATGGGGGCAAACATAAAACATTTATTGCTTGGAAACAAATTTAACTAAAAACGTTTCCGTGTATATTTTGTACTCGCTTAGGCAAAGGATACGAAATAAATTATGATAGTAGAGCCACGCCGCGGCGTGGCTCTACTTTACAAAATTTGCGAATAGCAATACCCCGCCGGTGCGAACTTGTAGCTCGTACTAATATCGACAAGAATAGTGAGGTACAAGCTGCAAGCTCGCACAGGCGGAGAAAAATAAGGTTTTAAAAGTGTAAAGTTATATGAAACATGCCCGGTTATGCTTGTTTTTTTTTGTTCGGTTTTTGCTCATTCGCAAAAAAATTTAAAAAATGCTTAAATAGCAAGGACTATTATGGGCAATGATGAGGCGGTTATCAGAACAATTCAACTTCAATTCTTTGAATAAAGGCAGTTAGTCTGTATCGTAAGCCAATTCCGGCTTCGGAGAGTGTCATCAGAATAAAAACTTGTTCTCCTTGAGCGTTAATAATATAAACCTCCTTTCTGGTATTCAGTAAAATATTTTTCAAATCTACATTAAAATATTTTTTGAGATGTTCCCCTTCAAAGTCATCATCGTCTTCTGAGAATAACACATTCACCTCATTATCCAGAACGACATCCTTGCCTACACCCCATAACTCTTCAGCGGCTTTATTAAAGAATTCAAGTTGATTATCTTGATTTATGGTTACAATGGCATCAAGCATTCCTTCAAGTGTTTTCTCATTCAACAACTTAACGGTTTCAATCTCTCTAAACTGCTGCTTCATTTCATCTCTGGATTGTTTGAGTTTTTTGCTCAAATCAACTTTTGCATCCTGTAGTTTTTGTTCTTGTTCTTTAAGCTGCCTTGTTTGCTCTCTTGATTTTATTTCAATTTTATGTTGCTCGGTTATATCACTTCCGATAAATATGACCGTAGAAATATTATCATACATATCTCTGACAATGGAAAACGTTCCGTAAGCCCATACTTTGTTGTAATCATCATCAACAAATGTGAGCGTACTTTCCATGGGTTTTCCCTCAATTACCGTTGACCAAATTTCTGTAAAATCTTCTTTATCGGATTCGTGAAGAAAATCAACCAATCGCTGTCCAACGATCTCATCAGGAACCGATAATAAAAAGCTTGTAAATCTCTCATTCACTCTGAGGATTTTCCCTATTGGCAACAGCTCAACTTTAAGGGATGACTGATTTAACGCATTAATTTGACCCTCATAATTTAAGCTTTGTTGCTTTTGTTCAGTCGTATCTATACCCAAAAACAGAATTTTTTCGGCTTCTCCATTCCGGTCTCTGACACTTACATAGGTTGAAATAGTCCAAACTTCAGCTTCATCTTTTGTAAGATGCTTCATATCCCCCTCAAAATGCTTTCCTCCGGAGATAAGTCGCTCCCAAATTTTTTCAAACCAACCACGGTCTTTTTCATGAATGAATTCCTTAATATGTTTTCCTTCAACTTCTGAATTCGAATCATATCCTAAGATATCCAAAAACTTGGTATTTGCATACAATAATTTGCCGCTAATACCGTATTCGGCACGAATCATTGTATGATTTACAGAGTTTGTAAAGCTGATGAACTCTTCACTTTGAAGAGCTGCTTCCTTTTGCAGGTCTTTCATTTCATCAACTGTCTTGCGCATACGTTCATCTTGCTTTGACAATTCTTTGGCTTGTTCTCTTGATTCATCAAGTAAGCCCGTGGTACGCATATTAACTTTAAGCGTAGTTATTGTTGTTGCAATACTTTCTGCCACCTGCTCTACAAAATCAATGACATGTTCGGGATAGTTCTCAAAGGAGGCCAATTCAATGGCTCCGAGTACATTCTGTTCTTCAGTTTTGAACGGAACGATTAATATTGATTCAGGATTTGCTTTTCCCAAGCCGGAGGTTACCTCCATGTACGACTCAGTAACTTTATCTAAATGAATCGATTCTTTTTCAATAATGCAAGCTCCAATGAGACCTTCGCCCCACATAATTTTTTTGTCGGTAAACTTTTTACGCCCGTATGCAAATGATGCAATATGCTCGATAACCGGTTCTTTGACTGAAGTATCCTCATCCCGAACCACAAAAAAACCGGCTTGCACAGCTCCGATATACTTTACCATTTCAGAACAAATACTATCAGACAGCTTCTCAATATTGTCTGAATTTTCTCGAAGAATGGCTCCAAAATTTGCCAGTCCCTCAGATATCCAGTTTCTTCTGTCATCTTCTTCTTGTCTCTTCCTCTCTTTATCGGTTCGCTCCTGAAGTTCGGCCTGCAAATCTTGCAGCGCCACTTTAATTCCTACATCTTCCTCAGAAAATTTGCCGGTAAGTTCGGTTTTCCCTTCACGTATATATTCTACAGATTCCAAAACAACTTGAGCTCTGCTTTCACTTTCTGCTTGACTACGAACCCGTTTTTTTTCAATACCAAGAAAATTTACTCCTACGATATACGCTATTAAAATAAAAACAGGTATTGGGAGTATATCTATAAAATAGGCATTAATATTTCCGGCTCTGAGTTTTAAATAAGAGGAGAAACTGAAAGGCAGGTTGCTGATGCTTAATTCTAAGACAATGTATATTAATGAAAGGATGGCACCAACAGCAATACCATACAGTATAAATTTAAACACTTTATTATTATCGGATTCTTTCACTTTACAGTTTAATAAATAATAATTAGATAGCTAAATTAATAAAAAAATTATCTTTACAAGTATACAATACATTTTTATCAAAATTATAACCTCCTGAAAATCGTTAACACATAATAATATGCGTATCTGAATAATTAGCTACGCTGAGGTGCAAGCACGTTCATGTGTTTTTTCAGATTCGTATACGACTAACTAAGCCTGCCGATATAGTCTTATATTTCAAAGGTTTAGACAAAAAGTAGACGAATCTAAAAAATGCACTTTAGTGAAAAATAACAAAATATAATTGTAATAAAAGAAATATATTTCTCCGAAAATAAGTAATTTATACCTATTTTATTATTTTCATGAACTTGCTTATACCTCAGTGCAGCTAATTATTCAGGTTAAAAAATGCTCAACAGACTTTTCCTTATTAGTGCAAATACTTTGCAATAATGTCTTTAAATTTATTGGTCGAATACGGCTTGCTTAGTATATCATCAAATGTTGCGCTTTGTAATTTACTTGAAAACTCTTTTAAATTATGAGCAGTTAGGGCTATAACCGGTGTTTTTCGCAATACTTCATCGTTCAAATTTCTAATATATCGGACGACCTCAAAACCGTTCATAACCGGCATTTCTATATCAGTAAATATTATCTCATAGGGATTAGCAAGAAATTCGTCAACCAACTTTTTTCCGTTTTCTACCATTTTGCATTCATAGCCCAATTCTTCCAGAACGTTCTGCAGAAGAAGTCTGTTAGAAAAAACATCATCGGCTAAAATTATTCTTGGGTTGTCCATAAACTTGTAATGTTATACTTTAAATGGTTTAATTATTTAATGATACAATTATTTAATGATATAATGATACAATACATTGATAGTTAAGGCGTTAGATAAAATTAGTATGTTTTAATAACTATTTGAATATTAGACAAACAGCACTTTTAACTATAAACCTTTATACTTTTTATACTAAACAATAGTTCGTTAAGTTTTTATAATTGCCTGATATTCAGTACTTTACAAAGCAAGACATAAACGAGTTAAAGTGTTGATTATTACGTGCTTAGTTCGTAATTCGTAATTCGTAATTAATAATTCGTAATTTAACGAAGTGTTGACTAAACTCAGCAATTGGTTAATACATCTTCAAATTAAATTTTTGAATAATTTTTTTACTGATTTCAGGTAATGCCAAAATATCTACTGTTTTGTCGTGTTTGGCACCTTCTTTCGGCATACCGTAAACGACAGATGTCTCTTCATCTTGAGCTATTGTATATCCGCCGGCTGCTTTTATCTCGGCCAGCCCTCGGGCTCCGTCATCTCCCATCCCGGTGAGGAGTACTCCTATTGAATTGCGGCCGCCCTCTTGAGCTACAGAACGAAACAAAACATCTACTGCGGGCCGATGCCTGTTGACCAGATCTCCTCTAACCACTTTCACTCGGTAGCCGGTGCCTGTCCCTACAACATACATATGGAATCCGCCGGGGGCAACAAGGGCTGTACCTTTTTCCGGAAAATCACCGTCTCGGGCTTCCCTGACATGCATATCGGAATAATGATTCAGTCGCTCTGCAAAGCTGGTCGTAAATTTTGGAGGCATATGCTGAACAATTAATGTTCCCGGAGTAGTATCCGGGAGCTTTTGAATTATGGATTTAATGGCTTCGGTTCCGCCGGTAGATGCTCCAATGGCCAATATTTTCTCTCTTATAGCAGAAGCTTTGCTTGGTGCTTTCTTTCTTAGAATCACATCAGCTGATAATTTTGGTCTGACTATTAGCGGTTTAAATTTTTTCTTCAGTTTTGTTACAGATGCTGCTTTTACTTTATCGGTAATAATAATTCTTGCCTCTTCAATAGCTTGTTCTGTATTTATTTTGGGCTTTTGAATTACTTCTACAGCACCATACTCCAATGCTTTTACGGTTGTATCTGCCCCTTTCTTTGTCAAACCGGATATCACCACGACAGGAATAGGCCGCTGAGTCATTATTTTCTTTAAAAAGGTGAGACCATCCATCCTCGGCATTTCAATATCTAAAGTAATGACATCGGGAACAGTCTTTCTGATGACTTTTACTGCCTGGTACGGATCAGCGACTGAAGCCATTACATTTATTTGAGGATCGCTGTTAAGAATTTCCTTCATCACGTCCCTTACAATTGGAGAGTCGTCTACAATCAGAACATTTATTACTTTTCTCATGTCTGTCATAAGTCGTTCTTATTTGGGTTATTTTTTGTCAAAACCGGTATTCTTAATGAATTTCATTCTTACTTCACCTGTGCCTGTATGGAAGAGAATTTTCCTACCTTGTTTACCGCCTGTACTTTTTGCTTTAATTTCTACATTTTCCTGTTTTAACTGTTTAAATGCCAGATCAATGTTTCTTTGCCCTATCTTAAAATTTGAATATTTCATTTCGATCACCTCTGCTCCTCCAAAAACTTTGGCTTGCAAATTGGCTCGATTTGAACCTAAGACCTCCATTTCTTCAATGAGTCGTTTTACGGCAATATTTCCGTATCTCGGAGAAGCCAGTCCTTGTCCGTTCCAAAGCGGCAACATGAAATGGTTTATTCCTCCTCTTTTTTCTACCGGATCCCATAGGCATACAGCCACACAGGAGCCCAATATTGTGATAACATTTGTGGGCTCTTTTCCTGCATATAATGCCGCCGGATATAGAAACAGCTTTTGTATTTCGCTACTCATAAATTCCTATTTTAAAATATGCCGTCATCATCACCAAAAAACACTTCGTTCCCCTCTGCCGAAAACCCTTCAATTTCTTCATTAGATTTGGGTTCGGGCAAAGTAACTGTAAATGTTGAACCTGCTCCCATTTTACTTTCAATATTAATATCTCCGTCGAACAAGTCTATATAAGCTTTTACTACGGACAAGCCCAAACCGTGCCCTCGATTTACTGAATTTATACCGGTATCCAAGCGAGTAAATCGGTCAAATATAATTTCTTTATTCTTATCTGAAATCCCAATTCCGTAATCAGTAACAGAAACCACTAAAGATTTATTAACTTTTTTTACAACAATCTTAATGTCAGCTCCCTTACTGAATTTTATGGCATTACTTATTAAATTGGAAAAAATCAGTTTTAATTTTTCAGGGTCCAACTTAAATCTTATACTTTTACCACTTTCTTCGGCCTTAGAAATAAAAACAGGGTTTAACCGTTTTGAAGCCAAATCGTTTTCAAAATCTTCGAGGACTCCTTGTATTAAAGAGGATACATCTACAAGTGAAAGTTGCGGGTAAACTTGACCGGCCTCAATTTGGGCCGCAGCAAAAATATTTTTTAATTGAAAGTCCAAGTTATGAGCTTCAACAAAAATTAATTTTGCCATATATTTAACTTTATCCCAATCGTTCTCTTTAACATCGAGAATATTTCGAGACAACCCTAAAACTGAAGCAAAAGGATTTACAATCTCATTATTAATATTTGCGATAAAGTTACTCTTCAATTGTTCAGAAGCTTGGAGTTTAGAGTTAACCCCTTTCAGTTCATCAGTCATTTCCTGAAGACCGTTAATAGCTGCCTCTTTTTCCTCAAATCGTTTCCTTAACTCCTCGAGTAATAGCTTATCTGTAATTTTCTTCTTCTCGCTCATTCTTTAAATATTTAATAAATAAAATCACAATTCTATGTTATCGGCTATTCCGCTGTTTTCTGAAAAACCGTTTGTTGAATATATTTTAATGGAACCCTTAGCCCGGTAATTGACTCTGAGTGTCCAAAGAAAAAGAACCCTCCCGGCTTTAAATGTTCACAAAGTTTATTGATTACTTTTTCTTGTGTCTCTCGATTAAAATAGATGAGAACATTTCGACAAAATATCACATCAAAAGTTTCATGAATATTATAGGAAGCATCCATAAAATTTAGTCGTTCAAAACGAGTTTTATTTCTAATTCTCGGAATCATTCTTATTTTCCGATCTTTTTTGTCTTTACTTCTCAGCATATATTTCCTTTTCAACTCGAGGGGAACAACTTCTACGAGTGCTTCGGGATATATAGCTTGCTTAGCCTTCTTTAAAACTATTGTCGAAATATCCGTTCCTAATATTTTATAATCCAAACCGGAGTTTTGTGCAGCAAACTGCTCAAAAACCATTGCTAATGTATAAATTTCTTCCCCGCTTGAACAACCGGCACTCCATAGACTTAATTGACGTCCGCTATTGGCATAAAACGCCGGTAAATATTTTTTTTCCAGGAATTCAAAATGTGCCGGTTCTCTAAAAAAATCAGTTTTATTGGTTGAGACAACATCCATCATATGTACCAGTTCAATCGTGGGGTCTCTGTTAAATGCAAAGTCTATATATTCCTCATAGCTGCTAATATCAAGAGCTCTTAATCGCTTTTGTAAGCGACTTTGGAGCATGATTCGCTTCTCCGGAGGCATTTTTATTCCGTAGTTTCCCTGAATATATTTCTGAAGTCTTGTAAAAACTTTGTCAGAAAGCTTTGCATCAAAAATCTTATTCAAATTTACCGATTTTTTCCTATTTTCTGTATTCAAAATTAAAATCTTTCAAAATCATCATCAGAGACATTATTGCCTTCGTCTAAATTATATTTATAGCCGGTACCAATATTATCTACCGTTTTATTATCCTCATCATCCTCAGTACTGTCCTCGGAGTTCTCCTCTATGTCAGTATCAAAATTATTCTCCTTATAATCGTCCAATTGTAAATCAGCGTCAACTATATTGCTTTCATCGTCTGAGATTAAGTAAGCACCGACGATATTCTTCAACATTTCTGACTGGCTTACCAGCTCCTCGGCATTGGTTGCCATTTCTTCGGCTACGGCTGCATTTTGTTGAGTTACTCTGTTAAGCTGCTCAACTCCTCCGTTAACTTGATCTACTCCGTGTTTCTGCTCTTTACCCGAAGTGGTGATTTGTTTTATCATTTCTACGGCTTGTTCCATTTGCTTCACAATGCCTGTCAGTTCAACATTGGATTTCTCAGAAATATTGACCCCGACTTCTGTGGCTTCCCGAATATTAACGGCTGCCTTTTGACTCTTTTCTGCTAATTCTCTAATTTCTTTGGCAATAACAGAAAATCCTTCTCCGGCCTCTCCGGCGTTGGCTGCTTCAACGGAGGCATTTAGAGCCAGAATATTGGTCTGCTTAGCAATCTGATCAATGACCTGTATTTTTTCATCTATTGTTTTCATTAAATCCAGGGTTTTCTTAACAGACTTTGCTCCTTCATATACAGATGCAGAAGCTAAAAACATCTCCTTTTCAGTTATTTCGGCATTATTGTTATTTTGTTCAATATTTGCAGACATCTCTTCCATTGAGGCCGAAACCTCTTCGACTGAGGCCGCTTGCTCGGAAGATCCCTGTGAAACATTTTGAGAGGTTTGATTTAACTGGTCTCCGGCATAAAAGACGTTTTCTGATGAAGATTTTAATGTAGCCATATCGTTCCGAATGGATTTAAATGCAATATTTAATCCGGCACTTAAAGTCCCTAAATCATCTTTTGAATTATGTGTAAAAAGCTGTCGTAAATCTCCCTTAGCAATATACTTTGCTCTTTCAACCATTTTCCTTATTGGTTTTGATATCAATCTTTTGAATAAATAATAGGCAAATAAAATAAAGATAATTGCCAATAGGGATTCAATCAGAAATATAAAAATCCATACCCATTCAAATCCCTTTTTTATTGAACCAATATCAGACGCTCTCACAATTAAACCTATGGTCTCATTATTTTCAGCTGTAATGGGAGATGATATCACTGTGTAGCTCTCTACAATTGAAAAAGAAGACTCGGATAATCCGCCCTCTATTAGCTCTTTATTGATATAACTCGGAATTTTTCCCTCTATGTTTTGTGCAAAATATTGACCAACGGTATCTTTCCGAAACTCACCCAATACCCTATTGTTATGTTTCAATAAAATAGTTGAGCTTATTCCGGCCGTCTTTTCTAATACTTTATCTAAGGGGTAAAATGCACTTACAAATCCTACAATACTGTCATTACTGAAAACAGGAAGAATACTTTGAACA
>JAYEIA010000297.1:0-5782 GCA_034659855.1 Bacteroidota bacterium | reverse complement strand
TCTTATTTTTAACACTTTAACTTTATATAATAAACGTTATATTAAATTGCGTTTTGTCAATAAGGTTATAAAAATTAATATTCTGCACCTGACAGGAATTTGTATCCGACTAAATCCTGTGTGGTGAAAACACCACACAGGTGCAGATATGAAATGTAATGCGGCAAGGTAAATTGTCTGTAACCGCATTTATACAAGTCGTTTATTATAAACTTTAAACGTTATAACTTTTTAAACTGAACTCATATTTATATAAGAATTTCTAAGATTATGAAAGATTTGAAAATAGTTATTATCGGAGCCGGAAATGTCGCTCATCACCTTTGTAAAGAGTTAGTTTCTGAAGGGCTGAGTCCGATATATATTCACAGCCGTACTATGAAGTCGGCCGGCAATTTAGGTGAGGAGTATAATATAGATGCCGGAAATCAAATACGCAATATTCCCAAAGCAGACATGTATATCTTCTCTTTGTCGGATACCGCTTTGGAGGGTATTATACATAACCGAGAATTAAAGCATATTGTGGCGAACGCTCTTTGTGTTCACACGGCCGGAAGTGTTCCGGGGGATCTTTTGGAGAATTTGTCATCCAATTACGGGGTGTTGTATCCTTTGCAAACATTCAGTAAACATGTGGCACTTGATTTCAGCAATATCCCGATTTGTATTGAAGCCGTCAATCCGAAAAATCTTCGACAAATTATGTTTGTGGCAGAACTGTTGAGTCGTGATGTCAGAGTATTGAATTCGAAACAAAGAAAAACAGTACACACGGCAGCAGTATTCGCTTCTAATTTCTCAAATTATATGTATTCTGTTTCGGAAGAACTCCTTACAGATGAGTCGCTTAATTTTAATATACTTCATCCGTTAATTTTGGAGACTGCACGAAAAGCGACCGGGCAAAGCCCGTCTGATTCGCAAACCGGCCCGGCAATCAGAGGAGACGAAAAAACAATGAAATCTCATTTGGATGTTATGAAAAACAATCTGAAATTAAGAAAGATTTATATTTTTGTCTCCGATTTAATAAAAAAGCAATATCAAAATGGATAATTTTAAAGAACGATTGAAAGATATAAAAGCATTCGTATTTGACGTAGACGGCGTGTTTTCCGATCAAATGATATTACACTCAAATGGCGATTTGATGCGACATATGAATGTAAAAGACGGCTATGCAGTAAAAATTGCTGTCGAAAAGGGCTTGCAGGTAGCCTTGATTACCGGTGGTGACTCGGAGTCTGTTCGTCAGCGTTTTAATCGCCTTGGGGTAAAAGATATATACTTAGAGTCGGCAAACAAACTTGAGGACTTTAACCATTTTACAGCTGATAAAAACTTGCAACCGGAACATATACTTTACATGGGAGATGATATTCCTGATTATGAAGTAATGAGTATATGCGGGTTGGCAACATGCCCCGCCGATGCCGTTGAAGAAATTATAAGCGTTGCCCATTATGTTTCCGACAAAGAAGGAGGTAAGGGGTGTATCAGAGATGTCATAGAACAAGTTATGCGCGCGCAAGGCAAATGGTTTCAACGCCCATTGTAGGGGTATTCGGAAAATATGAAATAATCATCTCAACGAAAATTTTTAAGTTTCGTTACTTTTTATGTATAATTGCACTCGCATTTATATACACGATAAAAAAACATTGAAAGATTATGAGAAAAGTATTAATTTTAGCAATAGCCGTAATATTTTTTATGGGTTGCGATACTCAGAAACAAATGAAAAAAGCAGAAATGACCACAAATGAAGATTCATTAAGCTATGCATTCGGAATAAGCATAGGTGAAAATTTAAAAAGAGATTCCATAGAACTTAACCCGGTAGTTTTGGGGAAAGCCCTCGCCGAACTTAATGACGGAAATGCAAGTATGACCGCTGAGGAAGCCAATACTATGATTCAATCATTTTTTGAAGACAAGGAAAAAGAAAAATATCAGACAACAGTAGAAGCAGGTAAGAAATTCTTGGAAGATAACGCTAAAAAGGAAGGAGTTAAAACTACTGCCAGCGGACTTCAATATAAAATAATTAAAGAAGGAACCGGAGCAACTCCAAAGCCAAGTGACAAAGTAACGGTAAATTATGAAGGAACACTTATTGACGGAACTAAATTTGACAGTTCATATGACAGAGGTGAGCCGGCTACATTTGGTGTAACTCAGGTTATTAAAGGTTGGACCGAGGCCCTTCAGATGATGACAGAAGGTGCTGAATGGCAGCTGTTCATACCCTCCGATTTGGCTTATGGTTCAAGGCCTGCAGGGCAAATTACTCCTTACAGTACACTTGTTTTTAAAGTAGAATTGATTTCTATTGAAGATAACAAGTAATAAGAACTTGAAAAACAGGGGCAATATTCTTTTGGAGTATTGCCTTTATTTTATATCTTGTTTTTCTGAATTCTTAGTGCTTGTTAAGAAATAAAATTTACAGTTTATACGAGTTTATTTTGTTTGTTTTTAAGACATAAAACTTGCGAATAGCCACAGTTTATTTAAAACTTTTATAATGCCGAAAATAGGCAAAAGATTTTAATCCGACCTTTGGCGGAACAAGTCAAAATGTAAGGGTTATTTCGTTACAAGCATTTAAGAGCCCGGTCTAAAAAGTATGTTTTATTTTAGCAAAACAAGTTATATGCTTAATTATCAGGGTTTTATGAATTGCTTTACAATTAACTTAACACTCTTATTTTTAGTACTTTAACTTTATAAACTTTCAACTTTATAACTTTTTATACTGAACTTATTTAACATTGACAAAATTAACTAAAATTTTAAAAATTATGACGAAAGGAAAAATTGTTACAAACAAGGGCGAAATGGTCATTGAATTTTACGATGATGCTGCACCCGGTACAGTTAAGAATTTTGTAAAATTGGCAAAGGAAGGATTTTTCAACGGGTTAAAATTCCATCGAGTAATTCCAAATTTTGTAATTCAGGGCGGAGACCCCAAAGGTGACGGAACCGGTGGCCCGGGATATTCAATAGATTGTGAAACTAAAGGTGAGAAACAATATCACGACAAAGGAGTTCTTTCTATGGCTCATGCAGGGAAAAACACCGGAGGTTCTCAGTTTTTTATTTGTCACAGCCGCGACAATACATCACATTTGGATGGTGTTCATACTTGCTTCGGAATTGTTACAAAAGGATTGGATGTTATTGATAAAATTGAGCAAGGTGATAAAATGACTTCAGTAGAAATTGAAGATTAATCATCGTAGGCATTTTTCAGACAACAAAAAAAGGCGATTGCTCATTCTGAGTCATCGCCTTTTGATTTGAATCAAGTATCATTAGTATCGTAGAAATTTAATAAAGAAAGATTATTTTTTCATAATTAATTGATAGTGTATATTAATGGTGACCAAAATTCTAAAAATAGCAAAAGTACGTATGATTTTAGAAATTTTAATAAAAAATTGTTCTATTGCAGACTTCGTCTGTTTTAATATAAAAAAATGGACATTGTGTATAATTGCAAATGCCTGACAAAACAAATTCACATTTATTGCCATCTGTCTTACTATCAGACGTTTGGTTTTTTTACAAATAATGGCTGTGCCCAATTATATCGCAAAATCATATCACAACTTTTATATTAAAGAAGTACGGCTACTTAATATATTAAAACAGACGAAGACTGTATTGTTAAAATATAATAAAAATCATTAAATCATTGAACCATTATACCATTGAACCATTGAACCAATTTCTACAAATACTTAGAAAAGTTACCACTTTTATACGTCATCAATTAATTTGTATTGAAACTACTCTTCTTCTTCGCCGTCAATGGCAGGAGAAACCAAAAGTCTTCCGCATTGCTCACAAAAAATAATTTCTCTCATTGCAGCAATGTCAAGCTCTCTTTGCGGCGGAACTTTACTGTAGCAACCTCCGCATGATGTTCTTTCAACTTTAACAACAGCTTTTCCGTTGGGAACCCTATTTCTGATTCTGGAGTATGCGGTATAGAGTCGCTCAGGAATTTGCTTGCTCAATTTTTCTCTCGACTTTATGAGCTTTTCTTCGTCACCCTTGGTTTTACTGATTATTTCATTTAATTCATTTTCCTTAATTTTAAGAGCTTCATTCTTATCATTAAAGGCTTCAGCTAAGGAGGATATCAAAACATTGTTCTCTTCAATTTTTATTTTATATTCCTTTGTCCGTTTTTCACAAAGCTGAATTTCAAGGGTTTGGTATTCTACCTCCTTGCTCAAAGAATCAAATTCACGATTGTTGCGAACGTTCATTTGTTGTTCCTTGTACTTTTTTATCAATCCTTCAGCTTCTTTGGCTTCATTCTTTTTGTCAGAGATAGATTTTTCCAATGATTTGGTGGTCTCTTTGGCATCAGAAATTTTAGCTTCAACTTCCTTAATATCCTCTTCTAATTTTTTAACCTCCAAAGGTAAACTTCCTCTTAAGTTCTTAATCTCATCTATTTGAGAGTCATTTGCTTGGAGTTCGTACAATTGGATTAATTTCTCTTCTGTACTTAAATTCTTTGATTTTCCGGCCATTTTTATAAATAATTTATCGGATTAGTATTGATTTCTGATATAGAGCATGCAAAATTAGGAAATTTTTTTGTAACTAACTCATAAAAAAGATTTTTTGTGAATTGCTCGCTCTCATAATGCCCCACATCAGCAATAATTATATTTTTTTCTGCATCAAAAAATTCATGATACTTAAAATCAGCACTGATATATATATCGGCTTGGGCTCTTATTGCCTCTTTGAGAAGAAAGCTTCCGGAACCGCCGCATAGAGCAACTCGCTTTATTTTAGGCGTATTTATTTTTGTGTATCTAATTGCTCCGGATTCAAAAATATTCTTGATTTTTTTTAAAAAGTGAAGGGTATCAACGGGTTCTTTCAATTCTCCTACAATACCCGCCCCTGCCTTTTCGTAACGATTGTCGATGGGATAAATATCATAGGCTGCCTCTTCGTAGGGATGCGAATTTAAAAGTGCCTTGATTACTTCCTTGGCTTTGAAATCAGGAAATACAGATTCAATTCTTAATTCTTGTTCTCGGTGGAGTTTGCCTTTTTCTCCTACAAACGGATGGGTGGCTTCTCCGGCCCTGAAAGTTCCTTCTCCCGGAGTATTGAAACTGCAATTGTCATAATTCCCGATATTTCCTGCCCCGGCATTAAACAAAGCATTCCTAACCCGGTTACCGTACTTTTTAGGTACAAAAGTTACTATCTTTTTGAGCCGATTTTTAAGGGGCGACAAGATTTTTCGCTGTTCCAAATCCAAAAGATCGGCAATTTTACCGTTTACTCCGCCCGCAATATTGTCCAGATTCGTGTGTGCAGCATACAAAGCAATATCTTCTTTGATTGCTTTTATAACCACACGTTCTACATAATTTTTACCGGTCAACTGTTTCAGTCCTTTAAAAATAATCGGGTGGTGGGCCAATATGACGTTGGCTCCCTTGTTTTTTGCTTCGTCAATCACTTCTTCCGTCATATCAAGGCTTATGAGTACTCCTTTTACCTCTTGTTTGGGGTTGCCGACAATTAAACCGGCATTGTCATATGATTCCTGAAGAGATGGAGGGGCTGTGGATTCAATAAAGTGAGTTAATTTATTAATATTCATTGCTGTTCAGAAATTTGAAAGTGATTAAATGTCTGTTTATTAGTATTCTAACTGTTAAGGATGATCAAGGGCTAAGCCGGTTTTCTTATCTTTTTTATAATTTGCTGCTTGCTCTTTTGTACATCTTGA
>JAYEIA010000296.1:0-1130 GCA_034659855.1 Bacteroidota bacterium | reverse complement strand
GTGGAGCAACCGAAGAATTAATTTTTACACACTATGGACAAGAAAAAGTAGAAAATATGATATTTAGAAATCAAATAAAAAAGTGTAAATAAATAATATGTGCCAACACCATCAACATAAAGAATATCAAAACTTTGCGAGCGAGAAAAAATATCGTTTGGCAGATTTTTTCAATATGTGGTGGGACGACTATTGTAAATCGCCAACAGAATTTATCCGCCCCGAACAATACAAAGCCGTTAATGCCATGCGAGTTTGTCGGACAGAAGTTTTGGGCGTTGATTATTATGCCTGCCCTGATTGCGGAGAAATATCAGAAGTAAGGCACAGTTGCAAAAACCGATTTTGCCCCACATGTTCGTGGAAAGATACCGTAAAATGGGCAGATGAGTTAGCCGTAAAGATTTTTGATGTTCCGCACAGGCACTGTGTTTTCACACTTCCGCACAGTCTCAACGGTTTGATAAAGAGGAATAAAAAAGAAACATTGAATATTTTAGCACGCATATCGGCAGATGTTTTTAAAAGTTGGTTTAAAGACAAATATAATGTTAAAATAGGCGTAGTTTCAGTCATTCACACTTACGGCGAGAAAAAAAATGCACATTATCATATCCACATGATAGTTTCGTGGGGCGGAATGGATTTTGACACAGGCGAATTGATAAAATTAGACAACAAAGAAGACCTTTATGTAAACTACGACCATCTAAAATTTGAATTTCGCAGAAAATACACCAACGAATTAGACAAATCATTTAAAAACGGCGATTTAGAATGTAGTTTTACTGACAAAGAATTCCATCGTTTCAAAAAGAAAATACACAAACACAAATGGCAAATCCACCTCGAAGACCCAATGGAAACCGCCGTTGAAGTTATCAGATACATAGGCAGATACTCAAAACGAGCTTGTTTAAGCGAATACAAAATTACCAATATCGAAGGAGAATATCTTACTTTCAAATACAAAGATTACAAAGACCGCATAGACCCGAAAGATAAAAAATCGCCTGCAAAAGAAAAAGAATTACGATTGCATTTCAGTAAATTTTTTCCGTTGCTTTTACAACACGTTCCGCCGCCATATTTCAGATTAGTAAGATATTACGGAGCTTATGCCAGATTTG
>JAYEIA010000295.1:0-5790 GCA_034659855.1 Bacteroidota bacterium | reverse complement strand
CGAAGAAAAAAAGAACCCGACGGGGTGGTGGCAGCAATACCGAAGAAACTACTTCTGAGAAAAAGATTGAAAAAACTGAAGAGCCTGAAGCAGAAACAGAAGTCAAAACAGAAGTCAAAACAGAAGAAGCGACCGATACTGTTGAAGAAACAAAAGACAGTAAAGAGACTGATACTGACAAAGAAAAGAAAGAAGACTAATTCTTTCCTTCATACAAAAAATCAAAAGAGAGCTTTAGGCTCTCTTTTTTTTTGCAAACAAAATGCTCAACCTCCGGAAATTTGAATATTATCTTGTAAAAGCCTTCGCTCTTTTCAAGGAAATTGTTGGTAGTTATATTTACTTTCGGCATATTTTTTGCTAAATCATAATTTTAGGGCTATAGTTTAGAATAGATGTGTTTTTTGAATATGCTGATTATAAGGCTTTTACAAGATAATATTCAAATTTTCGGAGGTTGAGCGAAGTCGAAACCGGTTTCGGGGCTTGTTTTGCAAACAACATGCTCAACCTCCAAAAAAGTAACGTCATTCCTTATTTTTCCGGAATCCACTGTGATCGTTGACAGCAGAATACTCGTAACTTGCAATGAGATGGATACTGAAACTAGTTCAGCCTGTCAGAAAATCAACAAGGTAATATGCTATTAATCAGCGAACTATATAACTATTCAAAAATCATGCAAAACCACTAAATTATTACCAACATTTTCCTTGAAAAGAGCCAAAGCCTTAAAATCTTCATATTCAAAAAATACCTCTATTCTAAACCGGAGCCAATAAAGTTTACAGAATTGACGAAGTTGTTTTGTTTATTTTTAAGATTATTGTGAAACAATACCCTGACAATAGCCACGTTTATTTGAAATTTTTATAACGCCGAAAAAAGGCAAAAGATTTTAATTCGACCTTTGGCGGAACAAGTCAAAAAGTAAAGGTTATTTAGTTACAATTACTAAGTTTAATATTGCTCTTTTTCGTTCGGAAATTCCAGCGAACGAACGTCAGAAATATAGTTTTTAACCGCTCCCGAAATTTCACGGTTTAGGTTATGGTATCTTCTCAAAAAACGCGGGGAAAATTCTTGGGTTATTCCCAACATATCGTGCAATACCAACACTTGTCCGTCAACATCGGAGCCGGCTCCAATGCCTATAATCGGAATATTAACGCTTTCGGCAACTAATTTACCCAGAGCAGCCGGGATTTTCTCAAGAACGATGGCAAAACAGCCGGTCTTCTCCAACAATTTGGCATCTTTGACCAACTTGTCCGCTTCTTCCTTCTCTTTTGCTCTTACGGTATATGTTCCGAATTTATGAATCGATTGCGGTGTAAGTCCGAGATGTCCCATTACCGGAATTCCGGCTGAAAGTATGCGTTTAACCGACTGAATGATTTCTTCTCCGCCTTCCATTTTAACCGCATGTGTTCCGGTTTCTTTCATAATACGAATAGCTGAAATTATTGCCTCTTTGGAATTTCCCTGGTAGGCTCCGAACGGCATATCGGTTACAACCAAAGCTCTTGAAACCGCTTTCATTACCGACTTTGAATGATAAATCATTTCGTTGAGCGTTATGGGAAGCGTGGAATCGTAGCCGCTCATCACATTTGCTGCAGAGTCTCCGACAAGAATAATGTCTATGCCCGACTGATCTACAATGGCTGCCGTAGAGTAGTCGTAAGCTGTGAGCATGGCAATTTTTTCTCCGTTGGACTTCATGGCCTGCAAAACATGAGTTGTAACTTTCCTTACATTTTTATGGACTGACATATTGTTTTGATTTTAGTGAATTCTGAACCACGTATGATACAAAAATATTGTAATTGTTTACTTTACAACAAACTTACAATTTTTAATGAAAAGAGATATTTACGATGTTAGTTTTTTAAAATAAATTTTCGGATATAGTTTGAATAAGCATCCACAGGAAAGGCTTGCGTGGGGTCATTGGGATTATAGATAATGAGTTCTTCCGGTTCATCCGTAAGTCGGTATGTTTTGTAAGTTTCTCCGGTAGCGGTATATTCTTTTCCGTCATGTGCCGTGTATTTGAAGAAAAAGCGATACACGGTTTGGTTATTAACACTTGCATTTGTGGGCTCTTTGCCGGAAAGTTTGCCTTGGGCAGCTTCGCCGTATTCTATTATCGAAATAATTCTCCTGATTTTGGTCAGACTCGAAATAACGAGCATAGCCCCTATAGCCGGAAAAATAAGCAAAAAGAGAAACACCCAAGCCGGAACGGAATTGTCTTCTTGCCCCGGTATAACTGATACATTTGGGCTTTTTTGCGCATATTGAATGACTATAGTATCTCCTTTTTGCATTTCTCCCCGGTAGAATTCATCGGCATTTATAAATTCTTCGCCCGACGGGGTGGTGTATTTATATATATGGCGGTAAAGCAAGCGCTCATTGATGTGTGTATTGGTCGGAACGATATCCTGAACCACTGCATTAGTATATGGGTCGTCTTTTTTTATTTTTATTTGATCGACTTTAATAAAAAAGCTTGAAAATATCAAAAGGAAAAAGGTTCCCATAATAATAAATGCTGTGCCGATCATAAATTTTACATCGGCCAATGAAATTCTGATTTTTATTCCGAGCGGAACCTTTCGTTTTTTCTTTGACGGTTTATTTTCTTTGAAATTAAATTCACTGCCTCTAACGGCAAATCGGTTGCTTTGGGGATTTCTTGTTTTGGGCATGACTTATCGTTTTGTTATGGTTTTTCTGTAAAATATTATTTTTGATGATGGCTTCATGATTTCTGCTTATCCGTATATATTTTGTTTTTGTGTATGTGATAAATATTTGACAAATCATTGTTATATGCAAATTCTATAAGTCTTCATTATGCTCAAGTTTATCTTACGGTTTGTTTTGATTAAAAATATTGTGAAAAGCTTTTAACGACGGTTTATTGATAAGTAATGCCACAAGAATAAAAGCCGACATGTATAAACTCCCGATTTTTGAGCTGAGCATATAAGTTATGACCGAAAAAAAACCGGCGAATTCAAAAATCATATATTTGATAATCAGTGCTTTTCTGTATAAAGGCATGGCCCGGTTTAATGATTCCGGTTTAGTTTTTACCATTTTATCAAAAATATAATATCCTCCGGGAATGGCTGCTATTACTAAAAGGTAAGAGATATAACTCATCGCTTGGAATTCTTCAAATGCCGGTTCGTTGGCGTCTTTAACAAATAAGAAGTAGGCTACAGCTAAAAAAAGAGCAAATCCCAAAGCAATAGCTCCCCACAATATTTTCAGTGTTAATATTTCTTTTTTTTCATTCATAAATGTAATGTTTTGAATAGTTTATAGTACCGATAGATTGTTTTTTGCTTAAGAAAATTATTTTTTAGTGTTGTCCTTTTTATAAAGTATATCTTTTTTCTCAGGATTGTTTAAATCAATCCAAAATACTTGGGTTTCTTCCTTATATTCTGATTGTCTGTCTTTTTATCAAATACTTTTCAAAAATACAAAAATCATTGGTAATTCCCGCAGACGGCGGATTTAGAGACCGCCTTATATTAATTGCTGATAATGAGTAGGTTAGATGGTGTCTCCAAAATATTTACAGGACCTCTTTTAATCTCTTATAGTTTTTTGAAAGAAAAGTATGCTTTGTATAAATTATTTCCCCTTTGAGAATAACCTTGCTGTTGTTCCGTTTAAGTTATTAACAATCTGTTCATAAAAAACTGACTTATATTTGTTTATGAATAAAAAAGTAATTTACTTTGTAAAGCAAACTTTACTATTAAGTTATGTCGAAAAGCAAAATTAATTGGATTACAGATCTTTTATTCTTTATAATAATATCACTTATTGTTGCATTTGTTGTTTTTGGTCCCAATGAAATTACAAAACCTACCGAACAAAATACCGCAGAGGACAATAATATTGCTGAAAAGACTTTACAAGGCTTTTTGTATTCAGCCAAAGTACAAAATTCGGAATAGAGTGATCCTTATTCCGAACAAAAACCGTAAGCCGATATATTCCGGGGGTAGAAAAAGGAATTAATCGAACTTACGGTTTTCCTTATGTAAAAATAGGACAAATTTTAATAAAAGTCAAGTATAAATTTACGAAGCATATCAAGAGCTTTGGCACTTGAGCGCCTGATGTTGATGTCTCGCCGTTTTCCGAAATTATATTTTTTCGAAAAAACTTTTTCTTTCGAGGCTACGGCAATCCAAACCGTTCCGACAGGTTTTTCCGGCGTGCCGCCACCGGGGCCTGCTACTCCTGATGTTGCAACACCGTAGTTTGTCCCAAAATTTTTTATTGCACCTTTTGCCATGGCTTCAACAACTTGTCGGCTCACTGCCCCGTGTTTTATAATATCTTCTTCGGCAACATCAAGCCGGGCTGTTTTTATATCGTTGGAGTAGGCTATAGTGCTGCCCTTGTAGGCTTGTGAACTGCCGGGCACCGAGGTCAGTCTTCCGGCAATATTTCCTCCGGTACAGCTTTCAGCGGTAGCCACAGTTTTCTTCCGTTCTTTCAGTAAATCTAATACAGCATGTTCCGGAAAATAATTACCCTCTCCGTAAATAGATTTCCCGATAATTTTATGCAATTTTCGGATTTCGGTATCAATTTTTTTCTCTGCATCAGCTTTCTCCGACGATTGCATACTCAGCCGCAATCGAAGTCTTTCGGGCGAGGGGAGATAAGCCAGTTTTATGCGGCCGGTCAGGTTCGTTTCCCAGTCTTGTAGTAATTCCGCCATATGCGATTCCGGAATGCCGTGCGTTAAAACTGTGCGCTGAATAATTTTCGGAAAAACAAAGGTCTCTTGCAGTAAAGGGAGCATTTTTTTACCGAACATTTCTTTCATTTCAAACGGAACGGCCGGCATGGAAATTACGATGGTATTGTTTTTCTCAAACCACATGCCCGGTGCCGTACCGTTGCTGTTCCGTACGACTTTACAATTTTCGGGAACCATGGCCTGCTGCCGGTTCCGTTCATTGACTTTATAGCCGCGCGATGTGATAAATTCTTCAACATCGGTCAAAACTTCTTCGTTTAGAATTAGTTTGCTGTTAAAATATTCTGCCAAAGTGGGCTTTGTCAAATCGTCGTTTGTGGGGCCCAAGCCTCCGGTCATTAAAATAAGGTCGCTTTTTTCTAAGCTGCAATCCAGAGCTTCAAATATTTGTTGTCGGCTGTCGCCCACAGTTTTCATTTCATGAACATATATACCGTTCTCGGTAAGTTCTTGGGCTAAGAATACAGCATTGGTATCTGTAATTTGCCCGATTAGTATTTCATCACCAATGGTTATTATTGATGCTTTTATTGTTTTTTTCATGCTTGTTTTGTATGGATAAAAAAATACGTGGTCACAATATCCGACAGCAGGTATTTTTATGCAAATAATTCAACAAACTTAGCGGGAATATTTTATTTGAAAAATTTAGAGTACTTTTTTTTTGTATTAAGGGATTGTTCCGAAATAACTTGACGCTTTAAACTCGTTTTTTTGCTCTTTTATCTTTGAAGGGTGAAGGGTGAGGGGTGAAGTTTATATAAACTCGTTCTTTTGGGCTTCTGAAATCAATATTTAAACGGACGGCTGTAAAAAATGATATACAGCTTAGGAATGGTTAGGAAATAACTTATAATAGTTAGGCAAAGTTATTTTTTGTTCTAACAATTTAAAAAATGTGCGAATAGCCAAGCTATTTAAGCATTTTTTAAAGAGGTAAGAACACAAAAGAACAAGCGTTGTGCTGAGCGATAGTCGAAGTGCAT
>JAYEIA010000294.1:0-1132 GCA_034659855.1 Bacteroidota bacterium | reverse complement strand
TTACAAATTTACTATTACAGAGAATACGCCGATTGAGGAAGACGTGGCACTCGACCCTGAATTACTCGGTAAAGTATTTGAAAACCTGCTTGCAAGTTACAACCCTGAGACAAAAACAACAGCAAGAAAGCAAACCGGTTCTTTTTATACGCCTCGTGAAATTGTAAATTACATGGTGGACGAAAGCCTTATTGCATATCTTAAAAATGAACTTAAAGAATGGAATTTTCCCGAAAAAGAACTTGACGAAAACCTGCATAAACTAACTTCTTACGACCCCGGAAATCCTTTTGCCGACAAACCCGAAATAGCACCGGTTATTATTGGAGCTTTAAACCAATCTAAAATTCTTGACCCCGCCTGCGGTTCCGGTGCATTTCCTATGGGAATTTTACAGAAAATGGTGCATTTACTCCAAAAACTCGATATTGATAATAAAATTTGGAAACAAGTGCAGCGAAACAAAGTGCAACATGAAACTTCCGAAGTTTTTAATATTGACGATAAACAAGAGCGTGAAGATAAACTAAAAGAAATTAACAATGCCTTTGACGAAAAAATAAATCACCCTGATTTTGCCCGAAAACTTTATTTAATTGAAAACACAATTTACGGTGTGGACATACAGCCCATTGCAGTGCAAATTTCCAAACTGCGTTTTTTTATTTCACTTGTGGTTGACCAAAAAAATAATACCGATGCCGACAATAATTTCGGAATACTGCCACTGCCAAACCTTGAAACTAAATTTGTAGCAGCAAATACGCTTATTGGAATTGATAAACCCGATGCACAGCTAAGCCTTTTTGATACAAAAGAAGTAGAAGCACTTGAGAAAGAACTAAAAGCTGTAAGGCACAAATTATTTAGTGCAAAAACACCCGAAACAAAACAAAAATACCGAAAAAAAGACGAAGAACTAAGAAATGCAATTGCAGAAAAACTAAAAAACCTTGGTTGGCAACACAACTCTGCCGACCGGCTCGCAAGATGGAATCCTTATGACCAAAACGCATCTTCTCCATTTTTTGACCAGGAATGGATGTTTGATATTTCTAAGGGTTTTGATATTGTTATTGGTAATCCACCATATGTTAATATTTACAAGATTGAAAAAAGCACAAAAGATATT
>JAYEIA010000293.1:0-5802 GCA_034659855.1 Bacteroidota bacterium | reverse complement strand
GAAAAACAGGCGGCAGTTTACAGAACATTCAAAGTCAATACGACCGGTCTCTGCAACTGGGACAGAATTATGAAGCAAAGTCAACCACTTTTCGCAAAAAGCAACTTTACTTTTGATAAAACAACCGATGAAGCGTTTGCAGATATTGATGTGTACTATTTTGTTCGAAACAATGAAACCTTTTCTCGCTTTAACTTAGCAACCACAGATTCCATTCAGATTGCACAGGATTCTACCGCTCAATTTGTAGCCGTATTATCCGACAATGAAGCGGCAGTATTTAATGCCGAGGCCTACAGTAAAATTGATTTTGATAAGTTAAGAACCGAAAAGGAATATACATTCAATATGAGTTCGGTAACCATCAATTCCAAAGACGACATCGTGGATTTGTTAAAGTAAAATAAGTTGTTGACTATGAATAAAAGAAAAGGCGGAGTGAAAACTCAACCTTTTCTTTTATGAGTCCGGTCTAAAAAGTATGTTTTATTTTAGCAAAACAAGTTATGTGCTTAATTATCAGGGTTTTATAAATGGTTCTGTCACGAATTTAATGATAACCTGCTATTTGTTTATATGTAGTTGAACGTAGTTAATATGTAGTTTAATATAGTATATATGTAGTTAATATGTTGTATTTAAGAAGTTGGAAATATTTCAAAAAAGGCAAAAAAAATAGCTGTAAAAATGAGCAACTATATTGCATCAATCAAAAAAAGCAATATTTAAACAATATTTCAACTACATTTAAACAATGTTTTGTATAATATAAATATTTAACCGCTAAAATAAGGGCAGTATCCTATAAATTATTTTACAATTAACTTAAAACTCTTATTTTTAGCATTTTAACTTTATAAACTTTCAACTTTATAACTTTTTAAACTGAACTCTTTTATAGTTCACAAAAGAGTATTCAATGCCGTTTTTGGCATCCTTTTTTAATTCTGATTTTTCCGAAATTTCCCATTCAGACCGGTTAAATTCAGGAAAGTAGGTATCGCCCTCAAATGCTTGGTCAATTTCTGTAATGTACATGTTTTGGGCTTTATCCAAAAGGAGACTGTATATTTGTGCACCGCCGCAAACAAAAACTTCTCCGTCGTTTTGGCTCAACCTCAGTGCTTCGTCGATACTGTGTGCCACGGTACATCCGTCATAGTTCCGGTGGATTTGCTTGGATATAACTACATTTTTTCTGTTCGGAAGAGGTTTTACCGGAAACGACTCAAAAGTCTTGCGACCCATGATTATGGTGTGATTAGTAGTTAGTTTTTTAAATCGTTTGAGGTCTTCGCTCAAGTGCCATATCAAATCATTGTTTTTTCCGATAACTCCGTTTTTTGCCACAGCAGCTATAATTGATAATTTCATATTGCGGTTTTTTTTATTGATACAAAATAAGATAAAGTTTGCTTGAAAAACAACTCAATAGAATTCGATTAAAGGTTTCGGTTTATTGAAAACAGAATTTGAAATTTATAAAAAATGTTCTAATTTCACTTAAAATATTTTTCATTGAAAAAACAAGCACACATATTTCGGTCATTGGATGAGCAAAATTTCAGAGAATTGTTTCATTTGTATTTTAAGCCGTTGACCGGATTTGCCAATCATTTTTTGCATGATATTGATGCCTCTAAAGAAGTGGTACATACCGTGTTTGTGAAGTTATGGGAAAAACGAACCGAGATTGATATAACCCAAGCCGTAAAAACCTATTTGTATACTTCGGTGAATAATCGTTGTCTGAATTATATCAGAAATCACAAAAAATTTGTGAAAGATGATGAAGTTATTTGGAATACAGAACAATCCGATGAAAACTCGGGTTTTGAATATGAACAACTGCCCGAGATAAAACGAATTATTGCAAAAACCCTCGACAGAGTAGGAGAGAAACATGCCAAAGTATTTGAATTGAGTCGTTACGAAGGATTAACCTACAAAGAAATTGCCGATTATTTGGATATTTCGGTAAAAACGGTAGAAAGCAGAATGAGTAAAGTTTTGGGCGAATTGCGAAAAGATTTGTCCGGGTATTTGACCCTATTGCTTATATTATACTTTTACTGACAATTTTTCGGGGTACGGCCTTGTTGATGTGTATTAATAATGCAGACTAAAAATTATGAAAACAGATAAATACATAATGTTGATAATCAAAACCCTTTCGGGAGAAGCTTCCTCGGAGGATAAAGAGGGTTTGCAACATTGGATATCTGAGAATGAACAAAATGCAGAGCTGTACAGAGATTATACAAAAATATGGGACATCAGCGGGCCGGGAGTCGATACTGAAATCGAAACGATTGATATTGAGGAAGAGTGGAATCAGCAAAAAAGCCGGTCTGTGAATAAGCCTATAGTGAGGCGGATATCCTCAAAACGTGTTTTTTATCAACGGATTTCAGCTGTTGCCGCTGTTCTTACTGTTGTGTCGGCACTTCTTTGGTATTTTATCCGTACTCCTGAAACAACGCTGTATGCCGAACTACAACCAATAACTGCGAAACTGGCCGACGGCTCTCAAGTCAATATAAACCGTAATTCGAGCTTGACCTATTCCGAGGATTTTAATAAAAATGACAGAACTGTAAAACTTACCGGAGATGCTTTTTTTGATGTGGAGCCCAATCCTGAAAAAGCATTTATTATTGAAAGCGGGGCGTCGAGGGTTGAGGTTGTGGGAACAAAATTCTATATTAAATCACAACAGGCTCAAACAAAAGTGATTGTCAGCCAAGGCGCCGTTCTGTTGTATAGTGTATCGGGGCTAAGTGATACACTGCTACTCACTGCCGGGGAGCAGGGCATGCTCAATAAACAAACCGGCATTACCAAAGAACAGCCGAATTCTGACTCGAATTATCTGTCTTGGAAAACCGGCAAGTTGACTTTTGACAATCAACCCTTGAAAACTGTGTTGGCGGATATTGCAGACTTATACAATTGCCGATTTATTATCGAAAATCCCCAAATTAATACATGTAAAATTACCGCAACTTTCGAAAACGAAAGCCTGACTTCCGTACTAACCGTGTTGGGAAATACCCTGAATCTGGATATCAGAAAAAAGAAAGAGGAGTACATTATAAACGGAATCGGTTGCAATTAGCAGCGTCTCCTCAAATATGAAATTTTTATCCCAATGAACAGTAAAACAATCGTTCTTTTCATAAGTATTTGGTTTACTGTATTTTCTGTGCAAGCACAAACCGGAACAATTACCATTAACAAGCAAAATAAACGTTTAGTCCATATTTTAAAAACAATAGAATCAAAAACAGATTTTACCTTTTCGTTCAGCAACAGCATGATAGATGTTGAGCAAAAATTGTCGTTGAAAGCTCGGAATAAACCTACAGAGGACGTTCTGCAAAGCTTGTTTGAAGATATTGGTATTAAGCATGAATTTTTCGGAAAACAAATTGTACTGACCAAGCAAAATAAACAAAATCCTGCACCTGAAATTTCTAAGCCGGCCGAAGAAAAATATACCTTGAGCGGATATATTACGGATTCATTATCCGGGGAAGTCTTAATAGGAGCTTATATCTATGACAAAAAAAATAATGTGGGTGCAGCTTCAAATGCCTACGGATTTTATTCCTTGACTTTACCTGCCGGCAGCTATTCTTTTAATATCAGTTCATTGGCACATAAAAAAGAAACCCGGACAGTAAATTTGACTTCGGACAAAACTATTTCTCCGGCGTTGAAACCGGAGATTCGGCCCATTGATATTATAGTTGTTTCGGATAAAGATAAATTACAGTCGGTAAAAGCCGGACGGATACAATTTGTAACGCTTGATACCCGTGAAGTGAATCAAATTATCGGAGCCGGCGGCGATTCCGATGTTTTGAAAAGCCTTTCGGCAACAGCCGGCGTGAATACTGCAGGGGATGGGGCCGGATATTTTTTTGTACGCGGCGGCAACAAAGACCAAAACTACATTATTACGGATGATGCACCGGTATATCATAATGCTCATCTGTTTGGCTTCGTTTCGGCAATACAGCCCGAGGCTATTAATGATATTAAACTCTATAAGAGTGACTTCCCTTTGAAATACGGAGGCAGACTTTCTTCCGTGGTGGATATAAAAATGAAAGAAGGCAATATGAACCGGATTGGTTTCTCGGGAATCGTAAGCCCTTTGATGGGAAGCTATACCGTGGATGGTCCCATAAAAAAAGAGACAGCCTCGTTCTTTGTCGGGCTGAGAAATTCTCATATCAATTGGCTGTTAAAAAATACGGATGCAAAGGTTTCTTTTCAAGATTTTCATCTCAAATTGAATACCAAACTAAACTCCAAGAACAGACTTTATTTTACCTTTTATGCCGGCAATGATTCCGTGTCTTCCGACGGCAATCAAGCGGTCATGACATGGAGTAATGTAGCTTCTTCTTTTCGTTGGAACAAACTGTACTCCGATCGATTATTCTCAAATACGACTTTATATTTTGGGAAGTATGATTATTTTTTGCATTTCAGCCCGACGAATTATTGGAATTCATATATCGGAAACCTAAGTCTGAAAACAGATTTTACCTATTACCCGTCGCCAAAAGTTACCTGGTTTTTTGGTGCCGATGCCGGGCTAAGAACCTTTAATCCCGGAAATTTAAATAATGCATACTTTTACCGAGGAATTTCTATGGGAAATGTATTTTATTCCAAATGGTATGCCGAAACAGACCTTGACATTAATTCAAAGATGGTGCTGCACTTAGGATTGCGTTTAGTGAGAAACAGCAATACAGGGCCTGCTCGCATTTTTGAATTCAATAATTTTGGGATGGTTACCGATACGACAGATTTCGGAAGCGGAATATTTTATTCTGCGCGCGGATTGGAGCCGCATGTGAAGTTTTCCTTGGAGCTTGGAGAAAAACTATTTGCAAAATTATCGTACAATCGGCAGTTGCAATATTTGAGCCTGTTGTCGAATACGGTTACACAACTTACGACACCCGATATTTGGTTGCCGGCCGGTCCCAACCTCAAACCTCAAAAATTGAATCAGTTGAGTGCCGGACTGTCAAAAACTTACGGATTATATTTTTTTGCCGCAGAGCTGTATTACAAACATTTTACCGACTTGACGGATTATGCAGACCATGCCAATCTGTTTTTAAATCCGTTAATTGCCGCTGAACTCCGAAACGGTAAAGCTCGGGGCTACGGAATAGAGCTGACCGCAGAAAAAACCAGGGGAAAGTTCAGGGCTGAATTTGCCTACAGCTATTCCAAAATCCGAAAGAAAACGCCGGGGATTAATAATAATGCGTGGTATCCGGCATACTATGACAGACCGCATACTGCTGATGTTTCCTTGTCGGCAGATCTTAACCGCTGGAACATACAATTCAATTGGACTTATTCCTCGGGCTTGCGATTCAGCTCCCCGGTCGGCTTTTATTATTACGACAATATGCAATTGCCGATATACGGCTCAAAGAACAACGATAAATTACCCGATTACCACAGAATGGATCTTGTGGCCTCCTTCAGATTGAATAAAAAAACGACGAAATCTTACAATCATCACCTCCTGTTTTCGGTGTTCAACCTTTACGGAAGACAAAATTATTTAAGTGTAAATTTTAATAAAACCGGCGGAGAGAACGGCGAATATTATGTTCCGTCAAATTTTATTTCGGAATTGGAATTGTTGCCGACCGCTCTTACCGGCATGGGGTTTATACCGTCTGTCAGCTATCGGTTTGTGTATAGATAAATCAGGGCTTTGTTCTGTTTTACGAAGTTTAGAAACGCTCTGAAAGAGCAATT
>JAYEIA010000292.1:0-5853 GCA_034659855.1 Bacteroidota bacterium | reverse complement strand
TTGACGGCAGCGGAAATATTTTAAAGGGAAGCTTTTCAGAACTGTCATCGTTCAGAGAAGAAAAAAAGCAGTTGTTTGAAATAAAACCAGAACAGCTTGAAGATGCAAAGATACCTGAATTACCGGAATTAATTGAAGCATGGGACACATCATGAGTGATTCAGGAATTCGATTATGAATGCATGGCTGAGTCAATATTATGTAATTATTTACAAATGGAAACCTAGGCTTAATCGTTGGCTTTAAAACCGAAATAAGAGGTGTGATAGGAAAAAATGTTTGATTTTTGTATTTTTCACAACAAGTGTGCTTTGAAAAACAACATAACATATCTGAGTTTAGCAGATATGGCAGGTTGTTTTCCAGAGGGTAAAAATACTTTCTATATTAGCATGAACCATGCCAAACGTTATCGTTTTTTCGAATCGGTATGCAAAAATCGGCTGAATTTAACCAAACGTTCAACCTGACCGCAACAGGCTGATGTTAACCATAGTGTAAAATAATATAACAGCCTGAGGATAACCATATGCTGTCAGCGGCAGGTTAACTCAGGTGTTATGTGCCTTAACATTAAATGCTCAATCGAAATATAAAAACGAATAGAAGATAAATTATTATGAAGTTAAAATTAAAAGTCTCTAATTTTCCATCACCTCGCCCGATTCTTAAATGGGCAGGGGGAAAACAACAATTATTACCTAAACTCTTACTCAAAACCCCCAAAAATTTTAACCGATACATGGAGCCATTTTTTGGCGGCGGGGCCTTATTTTTTGCATTACAACCCGATAACGCAATTATTTCAGAATCCAATCCCGAGCTTATAAACCTCTATAATGTGATCTCAAAAAATGTTGAGGGAGTTATTCAAAAACTTTATGAATTCAGAATAGATAAAAAAGAATATTATAATATTCGGTCATTAGATTTTACTAAACTTCCTTCGGTTGAAGCTGCCGCAAGAACCATCTATTTGAATCGACTCTGCTTTAACGGCCTTTACCGCGTAAATCAAAAAGGTATGTTTAATGTACCTTATGGATATTACAAAAACCCTCGTATATGCAACCCTGACGGCTTAAGAAACGCATCAGAAGTCTTAAATAAAGCAATCATCATACAGGGGGATTATAAAGATGTTATGCGAGACCATGCACAACCGGGGGATTATATATATCTCGATCCACCTTATCTGCCTATTTCGGAATACTCTGATTTTAAACGTTATACCAAAGAGCAATTCTATGAGGAAGATCATGTTGAACTTGCAGAAGAAGTAAAACGACTGCATGAACTTGGATGTTACGTTTTGTTGACTAATTCTAATCATCCGATGATTTATGAACTGTATAACGGCTTTGAAATCGAAGTTGTTCAAACTCGCAGAAATATTAATAAAAAAGGCAATAAACGTAAAGGAGAAGATGTTGTAATCTATATTCCTCCACGCCGGTATTTTCTCGTAGGCCTTGTTCCGCCGAAATTACCAAAGCAAATAAAAGCATATCCGTCTACACGTTTTATGGGGAGCAAGCAATCTCTTTTAAAACATATATGGAACGTAGCATCACAATTTGAATTTGAAACCGTGCTTGACATATTTAGTGGAAGCGGCGTTGTTGGTTATATGTTCAAATCGTTCAACAAACAGGTCATAAGCAACGATTACATGGCTATGTGTACCACATTTGCCGAAGCTATGATAGCCAATAACACAGAAACGCTTGACAAAAGCGAAGTCGAATTTTTGTTATCTCCACCTGTAAAAACAGATAACTTTATAAGTCAAACTTTTCAAGGCCTCTATTTTATTGATGAAGAAAACGCTTTTATTGACCAAATCCGAGCAAACATAAAAAAACTGAAGAATAAAACCAAAAGGTCAATAGCTATATCCGCCCTTATACGTGCCTGTCTGAAAAAACGCCCTAGGGGAATCTTTACCTATACCGGACATAGGTATGATGACGGACGAAAAGACCTTAGGTTATCTCTGAAAGAGCACTTTTTAAAAGCCGTTACGTGTATAAATCAGGCTGTTTTCGATAACGGTAAAGGGAATAAAGCCAGACGCGGAGACGCTATGACCATCCGGTTAAAACCGGATTTGGTCTATATTGATCCGCCTTATTATAGCCCGTATTCCGATAATGAATATGTCAGACGGTATCATTTTGTTGAGGGATTGGCATGTAACTGGAAAGGTGTGGAAATGCAATGGCATACGAAAACACGCAAATTCAAAAGCTATCCCACTCCATTCAATTCAAGAACAGGAGCATATGACGCATTTGATAAACTGTTTCGGAAATTTAAAGACAGTATTCTAATCGTTTCCTATTCATCAAATTCCTTACCGAATCAGGAAGAACTGACAAACCTCATAGCAAAATACAAAAGCCAGGTCGAAGTTGTTTCTATCGACCACCGATACAGTGCTGGAAACCATGGGCACAAAATCAAGAAGAATAATAACAAGGTGCAGGAATACCTGTTTGTAGGTTTTTAATCATGACTCAAGCTTGGCATATCGGAAACACAACAGTCAGAACTCCTTACCGTTTAAGAGACGCTTTAATTGCTTTAGCACATTCAGAATATCATGGCAATCTGACAGGAAAAGACAGAGAAAGTGGATTCGCAAGATTACTTCATGAAAAGGAAATCTTAAAAGCCGAACGAATTGACCGAGGCAATTCACAGGACTTTAGCGATTTAGGAAGAAAATGGAGAAGTGCTCTTGCTCAATTAGGTTTTGTGATTCAACATCTCACCAGAGGACACCCAAAAGGAATAGACCCGAAATATAAAGATTTCATCAAAGAACATCCTGATTTTTCGGGAATACCATATGAAGTGACTCCAAACGGAATTAATCTTATCAATGCCAATACAATACCCGCACAGCAAGAATGTTTTTTAAGAGCATTAGCAGCATACAGAATACCATCTATATTTGAAACTCGATATAACTTTGAACAATTTTCACCCTTACGCCATATACTTGAAATCTTAATAAATCTTGAAAACAAAGAAGTTGAGCCAGTGATAAAATTTTGGGAAATGGCAGTTTTGCAATCAACAACTCCCGAAAACGGTTACGAAAACATCACAAACCACATCCTCAAATACAGAGAAGAAAGAAAAAAAAGTGCCAACAAAAAAAGATTCGATCAGGAAATGAGGCTAAAAGCAACAATCGGCAATATAACAAGGACAAGAACTCTTAAAGATTACGCCGACTTAAATATTCGATACCTTAAAGCTGCCGGTCTGTTTCAATCTTCCGGCAAAGGAATAACAATTTCACCGGAAAAACGCATCCTGGTTGAAAAATTTCTTGAAGATGAATTTGCAGTTTATGATGACAATACATGTATAAAAGAAATATGGACAGGTGCTACATTACCAACTGACAACAAAGAAACAGCTCAAACTGTAATCAAATCATTGGTTGATAATATCAGAAAATTCGATAAAGCAATTGCTCTCCCGAAACTCGAAGATAAAACCCCTCAAGAGCTCTCCAATATTCGCCACGACATAGAAGGGCAATTGAGCCAAATAAAAGAAAACGAATTTGCAAACAAACAAATTAAAAATTGGGAAGAAATCTTGTGCTACATGCTTGCCCTTGAAAAACCTGGCAAGAAAATTTCTTTCCAGGATGAAGTGATAAGCATACCAGCCGGAGAAGCGCCGGCTTACTTTGAGTGGATTCTCTGGAGAGCTTTTTTGGCCATTAATTCACTGATAAACAAACCTTGGGAAGCCAGACGATTTAAAATTGACCAGGATTTTTTGCCAATCGCACCAGCGCCGGGCAGAGGGCCTGATCTCATTTTTGAATTCGAAGATTATGTTCTGGTTGTTGAAGTGACATTAACCTCATCAACCCGGCAGGAAGCGGCCGAAGGTGAGCCGGTACGTCGTCACGTTGCTGAAATAGCCGAAAAACACGAAAATACAGGTAAACGAGTATATGGATTATTTATAGCTTTAAACATAGACAGCAATACTGCAGAAACGTTTAAAAGCGGTAACTGGTACAAGCAGGATGATAGTAAACTCCCGCTTCAGATCATTCCAATTAGACTTGATGATTTTTCCAAACTCTTTGAAGCCGGTTTTAAAGCTGGAAGGCTGACCCCAAATAAAATCAGAGAATTGATAACAGAATGTCGAGCTTTGAGTAATTATGACGCTCCAGAATGGAAAAGCCAGATAAATAATGAGGTAAAAAGGTTGATAGAGCAAATTCCTAAAGACAAATAAATTACAGTTATGTAACAATTATATTACTTTAGCATACCAAGCTATCATTTTCTATATTGTCGAAGGTTACGATTGAATCTTATGAGATATTATATTACTAATGATTTAAACATATTTGATTTTGATCAACGGTTTGAAATTGCTGAAAGCAATATTTCACCATTTTATTATGATGTTGCGAGTAAAATTAAATTATATAATTTAGACACATTCTCATTTTTTCCTCATATACCAGACAATTGTGTCGATCTGATCTTTGCAGATCCACCCTATTTTTTATCATCCGGTGGTATAACATGTAATAATGGAAAAAGGGTATGTGTAGATAAAGGGAAGTGGGATAAATCACGTAATATTGAATCTGTTCATAATTTCAACAAAAAATGGTTGATAGAAAGTAAACGAATTCTGAAAGCAAATGGTACAATTTGGGTTTGTGGTACATTTCATAATATATTTTCAGTTGGCTTTGCCTTGCAAGAGTTAGACTTTAAAATATTAAACAATATTGTCTGGGAAAAGCAAGATCCCCCTCCTAATTTAACCCAAAAATATTTTACTCATGCTTCTGAGCATTTTATTTGGGCATCAAAAACAAAACATTCAAAACATACTTTTAATTATGATACGCTCAAAACTATTTCAAATGGGAAACCAATGCAATCTGTATGGAGAGATATCTGGAAAATGCCATCAGCTGATAAGTCTGAAAAAATTTTTGGAAAACATCCAACACAAAAGCCGGAAGAAGTTGTTAAAAGAGCTATAATAGCATCCAGTAATATTAACGATTTAGTATTCGATCCCTTTTGCGGGAGTGGCACAACGGGAGTCGTGTGTAAAAAACTAAATCGAAAATTTGTAGGTATTGATAATGAGATAGAGTACTTGAATATAGCCAAAAAAAGATTAACGGCGACAAACAATGATGTTAAATATACTTCGTTTTAGAATATTTTAATTGTTGGAAACCTGCACATAACAATGGCATGAACACGGATTTTAAAATGCTGGTGCATTTTAAAACCGGTTATGCCAAGCGTTAAATTAAGCCTTCGGCAGGAAAGAAGAGCCTGGTTTTACGGAGTTTACAGGCAAATTCATTAAAATTCGTTATTCAGTTACAGGGTTATATTATGGGTATCAATTCGGATGATGCAAAAGACTATTTTATCGGTTTCAGTGCCCCAAAGGAATATTTTAAAGAATGACAGCTTTTTCAGAAAATATTGACTTTAAAAGTTTTGCGGATTTTGGGTGTCGCTCCCATCTATTTTCTGATGAACCAATTTCAAATGTTCTGCAGCCATCCCCTTTAATAGTTCCACCATTCCTCATGCCAGGCAATCTGTTCCCAGACCCTGCACAAAAAATAATTAATTCTATACAATCATCACAAGCATCAGAGTCCCCTGTCACAGAAAAAACCACAGCATCTCTGGAATCCCCTGATGCCCAGGAATCTGATAACTCCAAGGTAAACCATCCAGTCCATGACATAGCAGATATATTCAGATTGTACTGGAAGGATTATCAGTCCTCGAATCCAGTTACGGAGCGCCATTATAAAGTGGT
>JAYEIA010000291.1:15051-23655 GCA_034659855.1 Bacteroidota bacterium | reverse complement strand
GAAAAAGCCTTGATTGATTATACTCACGAGATATCAATCCCTCTGATAAAACGGCGAGATAAACAGCGTATTTTTGGAACACTTAATCTACAAAATAGAAAACATAAAGAATATTTAACTGATTACATAAAAATATTTACAGACCATTATAATAATATATTCAATTCAGACGGGCTTTATTTTGAAGTAGAAGTTTGGCATTCAGAATATATGGTAGGTATGTTTTTTAAAATTATTCACGAACCTTCAAAAGCTCAACAGCAAATAATATGGAAACAAGATATTGAAAGTAATAAATTACTGAAAAAATTTGCTGCAATTTCAATATCCAATCAAAGTCAAGATTTATTTATTCAAAAAGATATAAAAGGCTTTGAAGAAGAGGCGTTTTATGTGGTAAAGCCTAATGAATTAAAGAATTGGCACAGAGCTATGGCATATTTGGATTTAAGTGAATTTATTAATGCTATAATGAAAGCGGCACAAGAGGAGGGTGATTTATGATAGCTGGAATATTTAAGCAAAAGCAATATACTGCACGTAAAGAGTTTGAATTTATACTTACGCAAATAACAAAATGCTATAAATTGATGCTGACTGATTATTCTATAATTGAAAATGATGAGAATATTATTAGAAATCGTTTGCACAAAGATTATTTAGATAACCAGCAGATACTTGAACAATTTAATTTACAAGCCTATTTTTTTGATATAGAAACACCTTATGTTGACAAAAATTATAAAGAAACAGCACGTTCAGATATAAAAATTTACGATCCAATAGAACGTATTCAAAATAGGAAGTCTCCTTATTTTATTATTGAATGCAAACGTCTTGACGGAACAAATTCAGGCAAAGGTTCATTGAACTACAAATATGTAGAAAACGGAATTAAACGTTTCACTTCACGAGCAGATTATCCTACATTTTTCGGAATAAATGGAATGATTGGATTTGTTCTAAAAACAAAAGAGATAGTTAAAATTGTTAATTCAATCAACCATTTACTTCCTGAAAATGAAAATCTAAACAGCAAGCTAATTGGTGAACATTTTGAGTTTTCATATTTATCTAAACATACAGATTACCAAGATAAAAACATTAAACTATATCATTTAATGCTTGATTTCTCTTCTCAGATAAAAAAGTAAGTGGTTATCATTGGGCTTAATGCCATTTTCGGTTAAACCCGGGATGGTGATGTAGAAACGCAATACAATATCCCGTTTCAGAAGCCTATTAAAACTGTATTTGTAGTAGAATTATCTACTCCGGTACAAAAGTTGTAATAGTGAAGATAAATAATTAATAGTGAAGATAAATAATCAGTGACAACTATGCAGGTGAGAATTATTGTAATATATATTGTAGTGTTCCTTTTCGGGAGTATAGATACAGTTGCACAGAAACAGGCTCTTGCCCGCCAAGACTCAGTACGTATTCACGTATATGAGCAAGAAATGCAAGCCTTTTTGGATTCCGATAAAAAAATGTTGGCCACAAGAGCTATGAATCATATTGCAAAAATTTATTGGGATCATTCTCACAACCGGGAAGCGATAGATTATTTTGAGCGTTCGATGAAAATTAATGAACAGATTGGTAATGAGCATGGAATTTCCGAGTTAAATATAAATTTAGCCATGTTATATACTGATTTGGGTGATAATAATAAATCGTTGTCTCATTTTCAGAAAGGGTTGGTTTATATTAAGAGCCGAAACAATCCGGCAAAAACTGTTGAAGCCTATCTAAACGTGGCTACTGCCCAAAAAAGACTGAAAAAATATAAGGAGGCTCAACTATCTATTGAGTCAGGATTAACTCTTGCCAAAAAGAACAATTTACAAGCTAAATTGGGAATTTGCTATGGCGAATTATCTGATTTATTTATTAAAACCGGAGAAAAAGACAAAGCGGAACATTATTATCAATTGTATTATGCTTTCTTAAATCAAAGTTATAAAGATTCTAAAGAGCAGGCTGAAATTGAGAAACTACGCAGAGAAAATACCGAAAAAGCTAAAAAAATACAAGAGTTGGAGCTGATCGAAACCACCGAAGAATTGAGTGAAACAAAAGAAAAAATCGAATACATCAATGCTCGTCACAAACAGCTGGCCGATAGTTTATCCAAAAAAGAGGCACTCATTGCTTTGGTGAAAGAGGAAGCAAGGAGTGAAAAGTTGGAAAATGAAAAATTGACCAGAGAAAAAGAAATTCAGAAAAGTTATACCAAAATTGCTATTTTTATAATAGCTATTGTTATCGGGTTTTTGGTGTATATGATTTTTACCTATCGAAAGATTAAACGAATAAATAATAAATTAACATTTAAGAATTCTGAAATTAATCAAAAAAATGAAGAGATTAATACTCAAGCAGAGAGTATAAAAACAGCGAAAGAAGAAATTGAGAAAAAGCACCGGCTTATTACTTCGAGCATAGATTATGCGCAATTAATACAAAAAGCGATGATGAATCCTAAGGAAAAGCTCAATAATCTTTGGCCCAATTCATTTATTTGGTATGCACCGCGAGATGTCGTCAGTGGTGATTTTTTCTGGTATATTCAAGTAAAGAATAAATTGATTATTGCTGCGGGAGATTGCACAGGGCACGGTGTCCCCGGAGGTTTTTTGAGTATGACGGGGCACAATTTGCTGAGTCAAATTATTCATCACAGAGGAATAGTTGACCCGGCCGGTATTCTAAATGAATTGGAATCGGAGTTTTCATTAGCCTTGCATCAAGAGTTTTCCGACAATATGGACGGTATAGATATTTCGATTTGTGTAATTGATACTGAGACTAAAAAACTTCATTTTAGCGGAGCTAAAAGCCCCTTGCTTATTATAGAGAACAAAGAAATCAAAGTTCTTGAACCCGATAACTATTCCATTGGCGGCATATCATTTATGCGATTTGCCAAGCAAACAAAAAAATCATTCACAACGCAGACTATTAAAATGCCTGCTGATTTTAGTTTTTATATGCACTCCGACGGGCCGGTTGACCAATTTAATAAAATAGATAAAGAACGATTAATGAAGAAGCGTCTGTATGAGATGATTTTGGCTACAGACCATTTGCCTGCTGAAAAACAAAAGCAGCAAATTATAGAAAATTTTAATGACTGGAAAGGGCCGACAAAACAGACCGATGATATACTACTGATAGGGGGACGGATAAAAAACTTTAAATTTCAATAAATCAATCTAATGCGAAGGAAAATATTTTTTATTATTTGGCTATTTTCAGTAATCACACTATCGGCTCAAGAGAAACCGGAGGATGAATACAAGTACTTTCAGTCTGAAAACGGAAAATTGTACTGGAATATGAAATTGCCGGTTTATCTGAGCATTTCAAGCTCTCCCGAAGGAAATCAACAGCCTTTGTTATATAAAAACAAGCAGCAGCCATTCTTTTTTGGTACCGAAGGATTAAATTATATTAAAACGCCGTGGGCAGTAGATAAACAAACCAAGCAAACGGTCTACCCCAAACAAACGGTTAACTTTTTGGTTTATGTGGATGGTTCGCCCCCGAGTGTCAGATATAATTTTCAATCGGATAAAAAATATGTGAGTGGTCAAACGATCTATTTCGGGAAAAATACTCAGTTTTCGTTGTCTGCATCTGATAAAATAAGTGGCTCTAAGGCTATATATCTAACCAAAGATCAAAGCCCGTTTTCGGCCTACTCCCAAACTTTGGAGCTTACCCAATCAGGACCTGTTTCGTTGGCCTATTATGCAGTAGATAGTGTAGGGAACAGCAGCCCATTGAAAAAACACGACATAATTATTGATATTACTGCTCCTGTGACTCAGCTTGTTACTTCAAATGCCGATTTAGACAGTATTAGGGTTTTGTCGGGTGAGTCTGAAATTAAATTGCAAGCTGAAGATGATTTGAGCGGAGTGAGTAAAACATATTATCAATTTGAAGGGCAACCTTTGAAGCAATACTATGGACAAATTCCGATAAGCAGCCTTAAAACCGGAGGGTATAAATTCAGCTATTACTCAACGGATTATGTGGCCAACAAAGAAGATAAAAAGACCTATTCTTTTTATTTGGATAAGGCTCCGCCAATGATTGCCCCTCGGATTATCGGTGATGTTTATGAAGTGAAAGGAAAAACGTTCTTTTCCGGAAGAACTCAAATGAAACTCGTTGGGGTTGATAATAAAGCCGGAATACAGGCCTTGAATTACTCCATCGACGGGGGAGAGTTTATAACCTATGAGCAGGCATTTTATTTGCCCACCACAAAGGGAAAACATCTTATAAGATATTATGGAATTGACAGTACAGGCAACGATTCCAGGGGTTCAAAAGATCCCTCTCGATACACCTATAAATTGGAAAACTTTTATATGGATTTAACCGGACCGGAAATTAGCCACAAGATTTCCGGAGATAAGTTTCAGCCCGATACCGTTTTATTTATCTCCAACCGGACAAAAATTGCCTTAAAATCCAACGACTCAGAGTCGGGAACAAAAAGTTCTGCTTTCAGTATCGACGGCGAACGAAAAGAAAATGATTATACAACCCCCTTTAATCTTGAAGGACTGTCACACGGTCATCATTTTATTGAGTATTATTCCTACGATAATGTTAATAACAGGAATGTAGGTGGTTTTGATTTTTTTCTTGACAGGAAAGGCCCTGAAATTAGCTTTAGCTTTGGTTCTTCTCAATTAGGTACTCGCGAAGGATTATCCGTTTATTCTTCCTATGTCGCTGTATTTATTACTGCAACCGATGAAAACACAGAAATCGAATCACTGAGTTTTTCAATAAATAATCAAGCAGAAAAACCATACCCCGGGATAATACGAGGGTTTAAAAAAGGGCAAAAAAATGTCGTAACTGCAAAAGTTGTTGATTTATTGGGTAATGTATCGGAAGAAACCATTGAATTTTATACTGATTGATGTTGCCGTATTCATAAAATCAACAATAAGCCCGGTCTCGTATGTTTTATTTTAGCAAAAAAGTTATGTGTTTAATTATTAGGATTTTATAATTTAACAAAAACATGTAAATCTTGTCAATCCTGTCAAAAAAAAACTTTTCGGAGTACACTCAACTTTTTAAACTGAATTCAACAATCTTTTTGAGATGAAGCAAGACACTGTAATTGTATCTCCTTTGGATTGGGGCTTGGGGCATGCTGCAAGATGTATTCCCGTAATCAGACAATTAAAAGCAGAAGGCTATATAGTGATAATTGCCGGATCCGGACGGTCAATGGATATGCTGAAAATTGAATTTCCGGAACTGCAAACCGAGCAAATACCGACCAAGACCATAACTTATTCTAAACATCTGCCGGCCTATTTTAAAATTATCTTTCAACTGCCGGTTTTTATCAAAAATATAATTACGGAAAAAAAAACAGCCCAACGATTAATTGCAAAGTATAAGCCCATATTTTTAATTTCAGACAATAGGTATGGTTTCTATTCCCGACAGTTATATTCATATTTTATTACCCATCAGCTGTACCCCTTGCTTCCGAATGGGCTGGGTTTTTTTCAGCCGGTTTTAAATAAACTGCATGGGCTGCTTATTCGTCGGTTCAATAAAATTTGTATTCCTGATTATGCCGGTTTGCAAAATCTGTCCGGAAAATTGTCTCATCGTACACTCAAACGAAAGAAAGTATATTACAAAGGGCCGCTCTCAAGGTTTTCCGGTCAGAATTTGAATTCGGAAATTAACTCTGCGACAAATATTGTCGCAATTATTTCCGGACCGGAACCCCAAAGAACGGTTTTCTATAACAAGGTATTGAAACAGTCGCAAATGCTGACTAAACCTATTCTTATTCTCGAAGGAATTCCCGGAACAAAAAAATCGGAACAAATTGAAAATGTAACCATCTGCAACCATATGCCTACCGACCAATTGGCCGCTCAAATTGTTTCTGCGGACTATGTTATTTGCCGTTCGGGTTACAGCTCTGTAATGGACTTGGTGGTATTGAAAAAAAAGGCTATGTTAGTGCCTACACCCGGACAAACAGAGCAAGAGTACTTAGCCGAACATCTTCAGCGTATGAATATTTTTAAGTCAACTACTCAACATGAATTTAATTTGGAAGATATTGATAAACAAATGCAAAACTTTGAACCCAATTTTGAGCAGTTTGTAACAAAGAGCTAATAAAAACAGTTGGCTTTCAACTTTATTTTATTGCACAATATCCTGTATTTTTACTAACTTTGGATATGAACATTGAAATAATAATTGGGTTTGCCGCTAAAATTTTTGATTATGCTGATAAATAGTTGTTGTTTTTTATTAATTTCGTAAAATGCCGGCAAGAAATATGTATTAATATTATGCTAAACAGTAACTAAAATTGATATGAAAATTCTAAAATATATCCTCTCATTTTTGTTCGTCATTTTTTTGTTTAATTTGGCAAAGGCTCAAAAGAAAATCGACAGTCTTTCCCATATTCTTGAACAATTAGCTCAGGATGAGCAACAATCCGTTTATGCAGCGGAATTGCTTATCGAATTGTATGAAGAAACCAAGACCTCCAATCAGTTTTTCTCTTTACAATATGTTGCTCGTGCCTTGGAGATATATACGTTGAAAGACGATACGGTTAATATTGCTTTGATGTATACCTATATTGGCGACAATTACTATGAGCGAGGTATTTATAATATGGCTATGGATTCGTACACTAAATCCTATGACTTGTACAGTATGGCCGGAGCAGAAAAAGATGAAGCCTACACAAAATTAAAAATAGGCAAAGTATTTTTAATCCAAAATTTGGACAGCAATGCCTCCGGCCGGTTTTTTGAAGCCTTAGAAATATTTAAAAGCTTGAACAGTAAAAAGGGGGTATCATTTGCATATGAAAATATTGCTGATGTTAAACTCCGAGAATATTCACAAGAAACGGCAATGAAATACCTCGACAGTGCTTTGTTGCTTCGCCGTTCAATTCGAGATGATGAATTAATAGCACTGTCATATGAGAACATAGCCAATGCCCATTTGTTCAATGAAAACTTTTCAGAAGCTGAAAGTTATCTCGAAATGGCTTTGGATAAATATCGAGTAACCAATAATAAAGTCAAAGTGGCTGATATCTATTTCAGCCTCGGCGAGCGATTTGTTTTGGATGAAAAATATCCTAAAGCAAAACAGAATTTTGAAAAGGCACTTGCCATATACTCCAAATATAATATTTCGTCTAAAGAAGCCGAAACGTATAATAAAAAAGGGTTTATTGCCTATAAAACAAACCATGGGGAGTCTGCCAAAAGGTTCGCTGAACAGTCATTAAAAATTAGCCTTCAAAGGGAATTGCCGAAAATAGAAAAGAATTCATACAGCCTATTATCACAGGCATATGAAAGAGAAGGAAGTTATAAAAAAGCACTTGAATTTCTGTCAAAATACAGAAAGCTCAACAGTCGACTGATAGAGGATGAGAGAAGAAAGCAATCTACCGAACTGCAAGTCAATTTGGCTACTCAAAAGAAAGAACAAGAAATTAAATTGTTAAAAAAAGACCGGCAGCTGCAAGATATTAAACTTAAAAAGAATGAAGCTGAGCAAAAAACTCTGTATTACGGATTTGCTCTTTCGATACTTATTCTTTTGTTCGCCGCTTTTTTTGGCTATTACTTTTATAAAACCAATAAAAATACACGAGTAGCCAATAACCTGCTCGTTGATAAAAACAAACGCATACTTGAGCAAAAAGCAGAAATTGAAATAAAAAGTACAAAAATTACGGCCAGTTTAAATTATGCCGGCAGAATACAGCGTGCCATGTTCCCAAAAATAAAGGAAATAAAGAAAGACATTCCTGAGTCTTTTGTTATTTTAAGTCCGAAAGAGGCGGTTAGCGGAGATTTTATATGGTACGGCAAAACAAAAGACAAAAACGGAAACGAAAAATATATAATATCGGCTGTTGACTGTACCGGACACGGAATTCCCGGTGCATTCATGTCTATGATCGGGGATTCATACTTAAACCAGATAATTTATCAGCAGAACATTCTTGAACCGGATGAAATACTTAAAGAACTGCATAAAGGGATTAACAGAGCACTAAAGCAAGGCACAACAAACAATATGGATGGGATGGATATGTCCTTGTGTGTAATAGACCCCAAAGAGCATACCGTAGCTTATTCAGGAGCTAAAAACCCTTTAGTTTATTTAAGAAACGGTGAAATGAAAGTTATCAAAGGAGATTCAAATTCAATCGGGGGATTTACTAAGGGTAGAGAGAAAAAATTTACAAAACACCTTTTGACCGTTAATGAAACAACGCAGTTTTTTATTTACTCTGATGGTTTTCAAGATCAGTTCGGAGGCGAGGGAAATAAAAAATATATGGCTCGAAAATTTAGAGAATTTTTAAAAAAGATTAGTGAATTACCTACCGAAAAACAAGCGGTTGCTTTGGCAGTAGAACTGGATGAATGGAAAGGAAACAATGACCAAATGGATGACGTGTTGGTTATTGGATTTAAGCTGAAAGGAAAATAAGTGCTTGTTAAGAAATAAAGTTTACAGAATTGACGAAGTTATTTTGTTTATTTT
>JAYEIA010000291.1:0-14951 GCA_034659855.1 Bacteroidota bacterium | reverse complement strand
ATTACTTTACGATCAACTTAAAACACTTATTTTTAGCACTTTAACTTTAGAAACTTTCAACTTTATAACTTTTTAAACTGAATTCAAAAATTATAGAATCGGTCTCGAATTAAAATCGGCGAAGGCCGGTATAACTTTTGAAAAAAATATTAGAAGTACAACTATAATAACCAATAATATTTATTTTTGCAGCCAAATGACTGTTTAAAATAATGAAAGACAACTTCGAAAACCGGTCCGGTAGTTTATTGAATTTAATAGAACCGGCACAGAAATATTGTCAACTAAGATAAGTGACCTGTATTGTGAGCAATTTTAAAAGAGAAGAGCGCTATAGAATCCGAATTAAACATATTACCATATATAAAGTAACAAATAATAATGCAAAAGATAGATATAAAATCATACATACACTCTGAGGAGAAACTGAGAAAAGCGGATGAAAATCCTGAGGCTAACAAAGTATTTATTGAAACTTACGGATGTCAAATGAATGTGGCCGACAGCCAAACGGTAACTGCCGTTTTGCTTGAGAATGGCTATTCCATCACCGATAGTCCTGAAAGTGCCGATGTAATATTTATAAATACCTGTTCTATAAGAGAAAAGGCTGAGAAAACGGTAAGAAACCGTTTGCAGTTTTTTAATTTTCTTAAGAAGTCTAAGCCAAATCTTATTGTGGGTATATTGGGCTGCATGGCCGAACGATTAAAAGAAAAATTATTGGAAGAGGAAAAAGTTGTCGATATCATAGCCGGCCCCGATGCCTATCGTACGTTGCCAAACCTTTTAAAGGAAGCCGAAAACGGAAGAGATGCCGTGAATGTGTTGTTATCTCGTGATGAAAATTACGGAGATATCAGTCCGGTAAGAAAAGATAAACATAAGGTATCCGCCTTTGTGTCTATTACCAGAGGTTGCGATAATGTTTGTGCATTTTGTGTTGTTCCCTACACACGAGGCACCGAACGCAGCCGAGGCTCTGAAACCATCATTCGAGAAATTAGTGAAATAGTAGCCGAAGGCTATAAGGAGGTTACATTGCTCGGGCAAAATGTTGATAAATATTACCGAAAAGAAGAAGACCTTAATTTTGCCGGACTGCTTGACTATGTTGCTGCACAATTCCCGAAAATCAGAATTCGATTTGCAACCTCATACCCGCAAAATTTTACCGATGAAGTATTGCATACCATGGCAAAGCACGAGAATATTTGCAAGTATATTCATTTGCCGGTACAATCCGGAAGCAGTGCCATACTCGAAAAAATGAGAAGAGGGTACGACCGAGAATTTTATTTGGACAGAATAAAGGCAATAAAAGAAATTTTACCCGGTTGTGCCATTTCAACAGATATAATTACCGGTTACTGTTCCGAAACTGACCAAGATCATGAGGATACCCTTAGTTTAATGAAAGAGGTCGGATATGACTACGCCTATATGTTTAAGTACTCTGAACGCCCAAACACTTTAGCATCCAAAAAATATAAGGATGACGTGCCTGAGGATATCAAGCAAAAAAGACTGCAAGAGATTATCAGCTTGCAACAAGAATTGTCGTTCAAAAGCAATAATTCGGATATCGGCAAAAGTTTTGAAGTGCTTGCCGAAGGCTATTCCAAAAAATCAGAAGACTATCTTTTCGGAAGAAATTCTCAAAATAAAGTCATTGTATTTCCCAAGCGAAATGTTTCGCCCGGAGAACATGCCCAAGTCATTGTAACCGAGTGTACTTCGGCCACTTTGTTGGGACATGTACTCAGAGATAAATTAGATTAATATTTAACCAAACCTGAATAAGTCATGCGTTTTTTTAGATTCGTATACGAGTAACTTAGGACCGGATATGAAATAAATTATGATAGTTAGGCGAGCTTATTTTGTTTCCGTTCCTTAACCTGCCGATATAGTATCCTATTTTAAAGGTTTAGATAGGAAGTAGACAGATTTTAAAAAATGCACTTTAGTGAAAAATAATAAAATATAAATTGTAATAAAAGCAATATATTTATCTGAAAATAGGTAATTTAAAACTATTTTATTATTTTTCATAAATTATTCAGGCTAAATGATTCAAATGAAAACTGTAAAACAAATTTTAATAGCTGTTTCAGTAGTTTTGGTTGCCCTACCGGCAGCAGCTCAGAAACACCCGGACTTTATCGTTACCCATGAAGTAAAAACAAGCCCCGTAAAGTCTCAAGATTATACCGGAACCTGTTGGTCTTACACAGCGACCTCTTTTATCGAAAGTGAAATTCTGAGAAAAGGCGGCGAACTCTATGATATCTCTGAGATGTTTTTTGTACGCCATGTTTATACACAAAAAGCAAAACGCTATGTTCGTTTTCACGGCAAAAGTAATTTTTCTCAAGGAGGTCAAGCACACGATGCTATAGAAATTATCGAAAAATACGGCATGGTTCCTGAAACCGTTTATCACGGAATAAATTATAAAAGCGAAAGGCACAACCACTCGCTTTTGGAGGAATTACTCAAGCATATTGCCGATAAATTTGCAGCAACAGAAAATAAACTGTCTCCGTCATGGATAAATCACTACAATGCCGTACTGGACGGATACTTGGGACAATTACCCGGGAATTTTGAATACAAGGGAGAACAATACACCGGAGAGTCTTTTGCAAAAATGGTAAAAATAAATGCTGAAGATTATATTGAAATAACATCCTACAGTCATCAACCCTACTATAAGCCCTTTGTCCTGGAGCTGCCCGATAATTGGTCACATGATTTATATTATAATGTACCTCCCGAAGAATTAATGCAGATTATGAAATATGCACTTTCCAACGGGTACTCAGTTTCTTGGGACGGAGATGTGAGCGGAGACGCTTTTAGCCACAAAGCCGGGAAAGCCGACTTACTTGATGACCAAGAAAAACTTCTGGCGGGCAAAGGGGCAGAAAAATTTCGCCAAATACTTTTTGATAATTTTACAGCAACAGATGACCACCTGATGCACCTGACCGGCCTTGCAAAAGACACTGAAGGTAATACCTGGTTTCAAACTAAAAATTCTTGGGCATCCGAATCCAATAATTACGGCGGTTATCTTTATATGTCAGAAAATTACCTCATGGGTATGACCATAGCAATTATGGTTCACAAAGACGCCTTACCGGAGGGTATTGCTAAGAAAATAATTAGGTGATTTTTTGTTGATAGGTGAAATGCGAAGATAATCAATGAATTATAATGTTGAGACTATTGTAAAATTTTCTTGGTTGTTTAAATATTATCCTTAAATTTGCACCAATTATTCAATTTTTAATTACATTTATTTAATTATTATCATGAAAGAAGGTACAGTAAAATTTTTTAATGACGCTAAAGGCTACGGATTTATTATTGACGATGAAACAAAAGAAGAATATTTTGTTCACGTTACCGGACTTATTGACGAGGTAAAAGAAAACGACCAAGTAACTTTCGAACTTAAAGAAGGACGAAAAGGTTTAAACGCTATAGATGTGAAACTGGTTTAATTCTTAGTTGAAAAGCTTATGAAACCGACTTGCTTGCAAGTCGGTTTTTTTATTATTATAGTGGAGAATATTTCACGGAATTCATTCCGGGCAACATGGCTTGTTATTTTATTTTCAAATTTTTTGCCCGGTTATTTTGGGATTGTGATGAAATCAATTGACAGTTTTAAACGAAGTTATTTCGGAATAATCCTTTTGTGAAAAATGTGCTTCTCAATAAAAATGAGATAGATTGCCTCACATTTCGTACACCCAACTATGGTCAGAAATTATTCCTTTGCTCAGTGTCTTGTATTCACTTTCAATTTGGCAAGAAACCCATAGCCGGGAGTCGAAAACATTGAAAATTTTCCATTTAGATTTTCTACTCGTGCTGTCATATTTCTGAGACCACTGGCTTTATTGTTGAGCCTTAGCTTTTCATGCAAATCAAACCCTCTTCCGTTGTCAATAAATAAAAGAGTTAACTTTTGACTGTTGCTCCTCAGCCCCACTCTTACTTCCGTAGCCTTACTATACTTGAGCGAATTGTTCAAAAGTTCACTAAAAAGACGATAAACTAACAGCTCAACATCCGGAGAAGGGTGTAAATAAAAATTATCATAACTAAACCGTACTTTTATGCCAATGTGTTCTGTCCGTTGAATAATAATATCTGACATTGCTTTAATCAATCCGAAATTAGTCAACATATGTGGCTTAATATTGTTGGCAATTTCTTTGGCAGCAATGGTGGCTTCATCAATTAGTTCTTTTGTGTTCTTCAGTATCTCAGGAATTTTATTTTTCGGAGCATTCCCTTCGGTAATTAAATCAATGTACATTTTTACAGCAGAGATTAGAGCTCCAAGCCCGTCATGCAATTCCTTGGCAAAGCGTTTCCTTTCTTTTTCTTCAGTTTTTAGTATGGCTTTTAATAAGGTTTCTTGATGTTTTTTTCGTTGCGTAATATCTCGAGCAATAGCATAAAATGCCTTTTGATTTTCGTAAATAATTTGTACTGCATTAACCTCTACATCTATTGTATCGTTTCCCGGCAGCATTAAGTTCGACTCAAAGGTAAAACTGTCGTATTTTTTTATTTCAGATAAAATTTTCGGCTGTTTTACGGCGTATTCTTTTTGCAGAATATCCGTTATTTTATAAGGCTTTTTATTATCCTTGTTTAATTTTAAAAGAGCTTTTGCCTTTTCATTAGAATGTATGATTTCCCCATCTTCTAAAGTTATAAATTTAAATTCATCTCCCTTTTCGAATAATATTTCAAAATTGTCCAGGCTTTGTTTTAGTTTTTTTGTTCGGTTGTGTATTATTTTTGTCAGACTATCATTAATCTCACTCATGGCTCGGTCTGCTCTGCTCAATTCTGAGATGTTTTTTGCAACCACTATTTTGAAATTTCTGTTTGTACCGTCGAGTATAAAACCTTGAGAATATGGGATATATACTTCTTTATCACCTGTGCGATTTTCGATCGAAATATTTTTTTTTCTTTTATCGCTTGTGTCAAATTCCGACAGCTTTGACAGTAAACTTTCGTTAGCCTTGGTTTTTATATCTTCGTCTTTTTTCCCGATAATTGAAACCTCCGGTGTTTGAGTAAGTCGAGAGAAATTATTATTGATAAAAATGTACTTTCCCAAGTCATCTTTTACAAATATGATATCTTCTCCGGTTTCTGATATAGAACCCAGTAGATCCAACAACTGCTTTTTGGACAGCGAGCTGATGTCTTTTTGATCTGAGCTTAGTTTTGATTTTTTGAGCTGCTCCCGGGTTACTTCTTTCAAGTGACCTTCAATTCCTGTCAGTTGATTGGAGGAGTTATATATTTTTTGGGCAGTAATATTGATGAATATTGGATTTCCGGTTCCGGAAGTGCTTTGAGCAGTATATTCAGAGATAAAACCTTCACTACTCAAGATTGATGTAAATTTATTATACTCATCTTCAGACTTAAAAAACAATTCGTTCACAGATTTGCCCTTGGTTTTTATCTTTTCGAATATTTTTTCATAACTTGGAGAAATAAATGAAATATTAAAGGCAGAATCCGCAAAAAAATAGACAGGATAATTTAAAATGCTTACTTTAGCATAGTTTTTGTTTTGGATAGTCATGGGAATAAAATTATTACTAAAAATATAAAGTTAACCTAAAATTGCAATTGAAGCAAATATTTAGTGTAGAAGAATATATAATACTAACAAAAACGATTTAATTATAAATAGAGTTACCTATGGAGCCCAAAAAAATCATTTTAGTTGACGACCAAGCATCTTACCGAAAAACGGTAAAAAATATTTTAGATATTATCGGGGGGGCTGAAATAATTGCTGAAGCCTCATCAGGAGAAGAGTATTTAGAACTACTCAAAAAACACAAGCCCGACATCACGTTTATGGATATAGAAATGCCGGGAATTGACGGCATCGAAACAACGCGTAAGGCTCTTGCGAAAGACAGCTCTTTGGTCATTATCGGGTTGTCTATGTATGCCAACGAGGACTACATAAAAGGACTTATAAATGTTGGTGCCCGGGGCTATCTGCTTAAGTTAAGCAATAATTACAAACTGTTTGAAGACATTATAAAGCATCCGACTTCCGATATATTTTATTCAAAGCAAGCCCAAGAAATATCTCAATCCAATAAATCAAAACGTTCGGTGTTATTGGTCGATGATTTCGAAACCAATGTTATCGTCATTTCAGCGGCATTAAAAACGGCCAATTTTGATGTAATAAAAACCACAGACCCTAATGAAGCACTGCGTGAGGCTCTAAAAGCAGAACATTTTGACCTGATGATTGTGGATTATAATATGCCCGGAATGACCGGGGCAGAGTTGATTCAGAAAATTAAGCAAGAAGAAAAATTCAAAAATACACCGGCACTAATTTTAAGTTCCGATAACTCTCCGGAGAAAAAAAATGCCGCTAAAGAAGCCGGAGCAGCCGGGTGGATTAAAAAGCCGTTTCAGTTAGGTAAATTTCTGAAAATCATTCAACAGTTTATTGATTAGTATGATCTCTTTTATATTAGCAAGTTAAAAACATGAGCGACACAAGATTTTTTTAAAAAAATGAAAAAACACAGACAGAATTTTATTAACGAAACCAGTGAGTTGATGAGTACCATCGAACAAAGTCTTATGGCTCTGGAGAAGGACAAAGAAAACATTGAAATCCTGAACTCTATATACCGTTCTGTGCACTCCCTAAAAGGAATTGCGGGGATGTTTGATTTTAATGATATCGGTAAACTATCACATGAATTGGAAAATGTGTTCAGCTCGATTTTGAAAAAGACGCTTACAGTCAATGATGAAATAGTAGACTTAAGCTTGAGATACATTGATTTTGTAAAAATATCCATTGCAGAGCAACACTCTGAATCCGTTTTAAAAGAATTGCGTGATGAAATTGAAGAGAGAATTGGAACTTTGCTGCATACTAAGAACGATGAAAATTTGGAAGAAAACGGAATTAAAACTTATCATATACTTTTGGCTCCTTCTGCAGATTTTGAAGATAGAGCAATAAATTTGAGCGTAGTATTTGACTTACTCGAAGAAAATAATGAATTTGAGAAATTTGAAAAACCCACTTTACCCGGTCAGGTTGATAAGAAATTCTATATGTTTTGGGAGTATATTGTGGTAACGTCAAAATCTGCCGAAGTACTGACCGACGGAATTTTGCTGGCTGATGATGAATTGATTGTAACTCCAATTGCCGATTTTGATGTTCTGAATTCTTCAAAAGCAGAACAGCTGAAAACAAAAATCAAAGACAGTACTGAACTTACGGATATAGAACAGCTTCATTCAATGTTTTTCGGAGGTCAAACCAAAAAATCAACAAAAGGGCCACAAAAAAAGAAAGGCCGAACCAAAGAAGATATATTTAATGCAGTTAGTGAATATCAAATAACCGGAATAAATGTAGGATCCGGCAAATTGGATAACCTGATGAATTTTGTCAGTGAGTTAATTTCTAACCAAGAAGCAATCAATATTTTTGCACAAAAAATTCAAAATGAGCAACTCAAAGAAATGGTTGAAGCCTTGGAGAAAACCACAACCAATATCAAGGATACGTCTTTAAGCATGCGTTTAATTCCTTTGGACAGTATCATGATTAAATTTAGACGATTGGTTAGGGATTTGTCAAAATTACAAAACAAAACCATTGTTTTTGAAACCGACGGAACTCAAACCCAACTCGATAAAACCGTAATTAGTATGCTGGTTGAACCCCTGATGCATATTCTCCGGAATTGTATTGACCACGGTATTGAGTCACCCAAAGAGAGAGTAGAAGCAAATAAAAGTGCAACCGGACGCATCAAATTGTCTGCATCCCAAGAAGGGAATGAGGTTATTATACAGGTACATGACGACGGCAGAGGAATTGATCCGGAAATGATAAGACAAAATGCCGTAGAAAAAGGACTCATTGAGCCCAATAAAAAATTGTCGAAGAAAGAGCATTTGGATATATTATTTATGCCCGGGTTTACTACAGCCAAAGAGGTTTCGGAAATCTCGGGGCGGGGTGTCGGAATGGATGTTGTGAAGAAAAAAATTACCGACATCAGAGGTGAGATACATATAGATTCAGAACCGGGTCTGGGAACATATGTTACTCTGAAATTACCGCTCACATTATCAATTATTGAAACCTTATTGGTCAGCATAAATAATCAGAGGTATCTTATTCCTCAAAGTTCGATTACGAATGTAGATTCTATCAGCCATGAGGAATTATACAAGAATAAGAAAAAGTTAATAGAACTGCGCGGCAATACAATGTCATTGGTTGATTTGACTAAAAAATTTGATGGAAATGCTGACAGTACGAATACCGGAAATAAAAAAATTATATCCGTAAAATACAAGAACAAACACGTGGGGCTGGTTATTGACAAAATTATCGGAGAACATCAGGCCGTTCTTAAACCGCTTGGAGCATTGCTTGGCGGTACCGATAGTTTTTCCGGTGGAGGAATACTCGGTGATGGCACTCCTGTCCTGATGATATCTCCCAATACTATGCTGAATAGTATGTTCTTAGAAAAAGAGCAAATGTAAAAAATAATGGAATACTGATTAATAAAACTGTTTTGAAAAATAATTATAAATACTTATGAAAAATTCATATTTAATATTTGACCTTAAAAATGAGTTCTTTGCTATTGAAGTAAAAAATTTAACCGAAGCTGTAGAAATGCAGGAAATTACACCTGTACCTGAGACATCGGAGTACATTAAAGGAATTATTAATTACAGAGGTGATATTTTACCGGTTATAGATATGAACCTAAAGTTTAATTTGAAAGAGAATAGTACCATTGAAGATTCTGTGATATTGGTTCTTAATTTTATGTTGAATGATAAACAAGTAAAACTTGGTGCAATCGTCGATTCTGTAACTGATGTGCTTGAAGTTGACTTTAAGGATATTACTTCTCTGCCCGAAATCGGTACCAAGTACAACAAAAGTTATGTAAAAGGAGTGATAAAACATAAGGGGGAATTCGTAATTCTTCCGAATCTGGAGAAAATTTTTGCTGCAGATGAAATCTCTATAATTATGGAAGTTGCCGGCGAGAAAGAAAACGAATAGAGTCCTTCAATCAGACTTTAGTTTGCCCGGAAATTTTTCATATTTCCCTTGGCTGCAGTTGTTGATGCTTGCCGTGGGGTATCCCTTCCTAAACGACAGTTTTATCCTTTAGTCATTTGCCGGCAGAGCGTTTGTTTGTCACGTGTTTTGTTGACTGAGGTATTATGTTGTGTGCAACTTAAAATAACCACTATCAAATCAAGACATCAAAAAAAAGCGTAAATTTGCAAAAATAAACAAAGGCAAAAATGGAAAACAGGAAAATATTAGAAACCGGAATATCCGATTTTAAAAATATAGTAAAAAACAATGGTTATTTTGTAGATAAAACTGCATTAATTTACGAATTTTTTACTCACGGAGCATATATTTCATTAATGCCTCGTCCGAAAAGGTTCGGAAAAACGTTGAATCTGTCAATGATAGAACATTTTTTCGATAAACAAAAAACGGATAGTGCAGAACTATTTTCCGGACTTGAAATATCAAAACAAAAAGAATTTTGCGATGAATACCAAAATAAATATCCGCTAATAAATATATCATTAAAAGACATAAAAGCAAACAATTGGGAGGAATGTTATGAAAAGTTTAAAACGGAAATTGTAGATTTATACAATAAACATAAATACTTACAAAAATCGGAATATTTAGATGAATTTGAAAAAGGACGGTTTAGTCAAATATTAAATGAAACCGCTTCAAAAACAAAATTTGAATATAGTTTAATGTATCTTAGTGAGTATTTAAAAAAACATTTTAAACAAAAAGTAATCATACTTGTTGATGAATACGATACACCAATAATAAGCGCATATAAAAACACCCGAAAGCCAATAAAAAGCCCCAAAGGTGAAACATCTTATTATGAAAATGTAATCAATTTCATGCAAACTTTTCTTGGAAAAGCATTTAAAGGAAACGAAACAAATCTGCGTAAAGGACTAATTACAGGAGTAATGCGAGTAGCACGCGAAAGTATTTTTTCCGATTGGAATAATTTTACCGTTTATGGAATAACATCTAATTATTTCTCTGATAAATTCGGCTTTACACAAGCAGAAACAGATGAAATACTAAACTATTTTGAATTATCAAACAACAAAAATAATATTGAAAAATGGTATGACGGTTATAAATTCGGAGAAATTGAAAAAATATATAATCCTTGGTCTATTGTAAACTATATTGCAAACCCCAAAGACGGATTTAAAGCATATTGGGTAAATTCAAGCGATGACAGTTTAATAAAGGAACGAATAACTGAACCTGACATTAAGGAAAAAATACAAGAACTCATTAGCGGTAAAACAATATTGAAGACAATCCGTGAAAATTTTATTTTTTCTGATTTTGAATACGATACAGAATTATTATGGACATTGCTTTTTCATAATGGTTTTTTAACTTATGTAAAAAAAACAGACAGAAATCAATATGAATTAATAATACCCAATAGTGAACTGAAATATGTATTTACCGATATAATTTTAAACTGGATAAAACAGACTTATAATTTCAATCAAGATTTATTGCTAATTACATCTAAACAACTGATAAATAACAGAATAATAGAATTTGAGAAAGGATTCAAACAGATAATAGGAGATACTTTAAGTTATTTTGACACTGCAGCTACAAAAGATAAACAAAAAAACATTGTAATACCCAAAGAACAATTTTATCATGTTTATACACTTGGTTTATTAGCTGTTATGAGCCATGACTATATTATCAAATCGAACAGAGAAAGCGGTAACGGCAGATATGATATAATGATGATACCTCACGACAAAACAAGAAATGGAGTAGTAATAGAAATAAAAAGTATTGAGAAACAGAAAGAAACCGAAAATCAAAAAAAATATATCGAAAGAATTGACAAAGAAATTGATAATGCTTTAAATCAAATAGAACGAAACAAATATTACAAAGAATTACTTGCTAATAAAATTCCGTTGGAACGAATAATCAAAGTTCCGATAGTATTTGCAGGCAAAGAACCATATATCACAAAATCGGACGAAAAGAAAAAAGACTAATGTGCACAACATTGCCTTTGAAGTAATTTTTATTCGAGTCCGATCTAAAAAGTTTGTTTTATTTTAGCAAAACAAGTTATATGTTTAATTGTTAGGGCTTTATAAATTGTCTTGCAATTAACCTAAAATTCTTATTTTTAGCACTTTAAATTTATAAACTTTCAATTTTACAACTTTTTAAATTGAACTCTTATTTGTGACCGGCTATTTTTGAGAAATTTATTTTTTATGCAAACAATAAAAAAATAATTGTAAATTTGCCGGGAATATACCAGTATCATTTAAAATAAACACCAATGAAAATAATTGCAATCCCTGTTTTAGACAATAAACTGGCTCAGCATTTCGGACATGCCCCGTATTTTTTTCTTTATGAATTAAATGACGGAAAAATTGTAAAGCAACGCATGGAGCAGGCTCCGGAACACACCCACGGCTCAATTCCGAATTTTTTAATATCCTTAAACGTAACCGACCTTATTATAGGTGGTGTGGGCGGAAAAGCCATAGAAATTTTGAATTCAGGCGGAATAAATGTATTTTCCGGTGCCGAGTCTAAATCTCCCGCAGAACTTGTAGCGGAATTTATTTCCGGTGAGTTGAATGTCAATACTGAAGGGTGTAGTTGCGGAAATAATAACCACGATTACAAGCATCATCACGAACATTCGCATTAATCAACGCTTAAAAACAGCAAACTCATTTTCTTGCTTGCGTTTAACTGTTCGCTTTATAATAAATATATAGGCTGCTGCAAGCAGTACTCGGCGTTGTACGTCTATTCCGTTATAATCAAAGTATAATGCGATTTATAGAATATTTTTTGATTTTATAAATTGGAATATGTTTTATCGGGGCTATGCATTATTGGGCTTTATCGCTGTTTTTTGTTAATCTTGCCGTTTGGATAGGCTCCGGCATATTATATGTACACTATTACTAAATTTTAAAAATAGAATCTCAACTTTCGGTTACTATAAAAGTCTCACAGTATGCAGTTGAAGAATTACATTTTATTGTTAATCAGCCTTTTATTTGCCGGCCCGGTACAAGCACAACACATTAAAGTAATAGACAGGGTAAGCTACAAACCCTTGTCCGATCTGTATGTCTTCTGTGGCGACACTTACGCCGTTACAAATGAAAACGGAATTATTAAAGCAGATGCATTCAAGCCTGGAGACACCATTATAATTCAATACAATGGTTATCGGGAGTATCGGCAACCCTACAATACCGTCAAGAATTCAAATTTTTTAATTTACTTGACACCCAATATCATTCAAGTGGAAGAAATTGTCGTTTCTGCCAATAAGTGGGAACAAAATAAGCGGGAAGTTCCGACAAAAATTACGTCAATTTCTCGCAAGGCTATTGAACTATACAATCCTCAGACCGCAGCAGATTTATTAAAAACCTCGGAGGAAGTTTTTGTTCAAAAAAGTCAAATGGGAGGGGGAAGCCCCATGATTAGAGGCTATGCTGCCAACAGAGTATTGCTCACGGTTGACGGGGTTCGTATGAACAATGCCATATTTCGCAGCGGAAATTTACAGAATGTCATATCTTTGGATGCTAATGCCATTGAAGGAACTGAGGTGATTTTCGGCCCCGGGTCTCTTATATACGGCAGCGATGCCATTGGTGGCGTAATGAACTTTTCTACCTTAAAAGCTAAAATATCAGGCTCTGAAAACACTAATAATACGCTTAATTTTTTAGCACGCTACTCATCGGCAAATTTTGAAAAAACCGGTCATCTGGACTTTAATATCGGCAATAAAAAGTGGGCATTTTTATCGTCTTTCTCCTACAGCGATTTTGATGATTTGCACATGGGCAAATACGGCAACACTTCTTACCAAAGATATCAGTATGTAGAGGTCCAAAGAGCCAATGATTTGATTATTGCAAATGACAATCCGGAAATTCAAAAATTTACAGCTTATTCTCAGCTGAATTTTATGCAAAAAGTCAGATTTAAACCAACCTATTATCTTGATATGACCTATGCATTTCATTTTTCAAAAACTTCTGATGTTCCTCGATATGACAGACTCATACAATACGCAGATAGTAGTCTGAAATATGCCGAATGGTATTACGGTCCGCAAAAGTGGATGATGAATAGTTTTACTTTAAAATATACGAAGGCCAATTCGGTTTTTGATAAATTCATCGTTGTTCTGGCTCATCAGGATTATGAGGAAAGTCGGCACGACAGAAAGATTAATATGCCCGAATTAAGAGAGCGGTATGAAAATGTAAAAATATGGTCAACAAATATTGATTTTGAAAAAGATGTGTTTTCCGATTCAAAATTATTCTACGGAATTGAATTTGTACATAATGATGTGTTTTCCCAAGCAGAGCTGAAAAATATATCAAACGGTGAAAAATCGGACTATGCTTCGCGCTATCCCGACGACTCCAATTACAATTCCGGTGCGGCATATATTTCTTATACCATTCCTTTGGCAGACAAGCTTAACGCAAGCACCGGTGTGAGGTATAATTATATCTCTTTGAATGCCGGCTTCAACGATAAGTTTTATGATTTTCCGTTTGATGAAATTAATTTGAATACCGGTTCAATTACCGGAAGTATAGGAGCGGTATATAAAGCAACCGATAATTTTGAACTGACCACAAATATTTCATCCGGCTTTAGAGCCCCCAATATAGACGATGCCGGAAAAGTCTTTGATTCTGAACCGGGCAATGTCGTGGTGCCCAATCCGGATTTAAAGCCGGAGTATGCCTACAACGCAGACTTAGGGCTTAAAAAACAGTTTTTTGACAAAGCCGAGTTCAGCCTCACCGGGTTCTACAGCATATTGACAAATATTATGGTACGCCGAGATTTTTCTTTCAACGGGCAAGATTCCATTTGGTATGATAATGAAATGAGCAATGTTCAAGCACTTGTAAATGCCGACTACGGCATTGTTTTCGGGGGGCATTTGGGCGTAAAATTTCATATTACTGATTTTATTGCATTAAAGTCGAATTGGAATATTACAAAAGGCGAAGACAGTGAGGGCAAGCCTATACGGCACGTAGCACCTACCTTTGGAACGGTGCATTTGTTGGCTTCCGCCAATCGCTTTACGGCAGATATTTATCTTGTATATAACGGAGAAATTTCTCACGAGAATTTGGCCGAAAGTGAGCGAGATAAACCCCACATGTATGCTCTCAACCGCAACAATAACTTGTATTCGCCCTCATGGAGTACTTTAAATCTGAAAGCTTCGTGGCAACTGACCAAAACGATAAAATTGAACGGCGGCGTCGAAAATATTTTAGATAACAGGTACAGACCCTACTCATCGGGAATTGTTGCTCCCGGAAGAAATTTTATTCTCAGTATCAAAGCATCCTTCTAAGACGTTTGTTCGCTATCCGGCAAATTTGTCGGCAAAGTGATAAACTGTACAGCCCAAGTAAATTCAACAGCCGACAATGGTCTGGTTTAGTTTGTATACTTTAAACGGTTAATAAGCACCTGTAAAGAATTATTTATAGATTTACTTATTGGTCAACCTGTTCATTAGTAGGCTTTTGTATAAGTGCGTAAGCAACTATAAATAGCCCTTAGGGCTTAATTTTACTTTTACAAGAGTGTATTTGTTGAATAGCAAGGTATTGTATCATTATACCATTATACCATTATACCATTGTATCATTATATCATCATACCATTATATCATTATCCCATTATACCATTATCCCATTATACCATTGTATCATTATATCATTTAATA
>JAYEIA010000290.1:0-5903 GCA_034659855.1 Bacteroidota bacterium | reverse complement strand
AAATAAAACTATTATTTAATTGAATACTTTAAACGGTTAATAATTTGATTTTTACAAAGAGTGTGTTTGTTGGATAGCAAGGTATTGTATCATTATATCATTAAATAATTAAACAATTTAAAGTATAACTATCATTAATCAAAATTACATCAATGAAAGAAAAAATTACATACTTAACATTTCGTTTAGGAAACGAGTTTTTTTCTGCACCTATTGATCAGGCTGTTAATGTGTTGGAAATGATGCCTATTACAGAAGTTCCTCGTTCGCCGGAATATATGAAAGGAGTAGTAAACGTAAGAGGAGACGTATTGCCTATTGTTGATACACGAATGAAATTCGGAATGTCCCCGATTGAAATTACAAGAACTTCTGTAATAATAATCTTTAAGGTAGATATTTCCGGTGAAATGGCAGAAGTTGGAGCACTGGTTGATGAACCGGGAACAGTTGTTGAGTTATCTTCTGATGAATTGAGTGAAGCACCTGCCATTGGAGCAAAATATAAATCGGAATTAATTAAGGGGACATTTCAGCATGATGACAATTTTGTAATGATTGTGGATGTGGGGAAAGTGTTTACTTTGGATGAGTTAAGAGATATTCAAGAAGTATCTGAGTCTAAATAGAAAGAATCTACTAAAAATAATTTTAATGAACCCTTTACAGCAGTTTTTAATTTACGCAACAATATTATTTTTGGCAATTCTGCCCTTGTCGTACTATTTGTTGCACCGGTTTGTAAAAGAAAGCATTCACTTTAGAATTGCGTTTATGCTTTTTTTGTTGGTCGGGCTAAGTTCTGTTGTAGTATTTGCCGGTAGTTTTTTGTCAATTTATCATATCATTTGGGAGTTTGTAATTATTATTGCGATGATATACTTTGTGTTCAAAAAAATTATTGATTTGTATAAAAAACCCATGGATTTTTTAGAGAACAAAATGAAAAAGTATTCCGAATATAATTTCGATAAAGAAGAAAATGAATGGACTGTTCCGCTCAATAATCAAATAGCAGGAATTATCTCATCTGCAGAAAAAATGGGAGTTGAGACAAAGAGTACTTCCAAGAAGGTTACAAAGCATGTAAAAGAAATAGAAAATTTGCAATCACGAATTGTAGAAAAATCGAATAAGCTCAGCCAATTAGCTTCTAATCAATCGCAGTCTGCTATGCTGATTTCGGATGTTACAGCTAAACTGGTTGCCGCCCTGACAGAAAATACCAAACAAACAAAAAAAGCCTACGGACAAGTCAAAAAAGTTATGGTAAAGACGCAGATTAATAATAAAAATGTAACTAAAACAGCTCAAAGTCTGGTAGATATTTCAGCAAAAATTTCCGTGATATCCGACATTGCCTTTCAAACACATTTGCTCTCACTAAATACAGCAATAGAAGCTTCAAAAGTACATAAAAGCGGCGGCGGATTTAAGGCCATTTCTCAGAATATAAGAAAATTATCGGAGCAAAGTGAAAACTCTTCCAAAGAGATACTGAAAATGACAAAGAAAGGAGACGCCATTGCTAAAAGAACCTTGAGAATTTCCGGACAAATATTACCCGAGGCCAAGGGATCAGCAGGAATTGTAAAGAAAATAAGTACTCAGGGGAAATCTCAAATTCAGGAAGCCGAAAGTATCAACAGTTTTGTGGAAAGTATAAGAGACGTTTCCGGAAAAATAGCAACTATAGCAGGCGAGGTCTCAAGTATAGCAGAAAATATCGAACAAAAAACAGTAAAAGTTATTAATGAAACTAAAGAGTTTGATGTATAATTCAATATTAGAGCAATTGTAATCATGATAAATAAATATATACAAAATATAAGTGTAAAAAAGAAAGTTTTAGCCTTAATAGGGGTAATATTATCAGCCTTTATTCTGATGTTCGTGTGGGTAGCCCTGCGAATGAGTTTAACCGCCGACTATATAGGCTCAATTGCTGAAGAGAGGAAATTACAAAACAAAGTATATCAAATTAAGTCAGCGCATCAAACCAAGATGGAGTCTATTTATATGAAAATATTAAAAAGAGAGCTTAAAGACTCCTTGTACTTTACTGATGATTCGTTTAAAAATTGTGTTTTCGGGAAATGGTATAAAACAGAACGTTACTTTAAAAATGTTGAACCCAAAAGCACTATCGATTCTTTATTCTCTGAATTTGAAATGTTTCATGCCGAATTTCACAAAACTACGGTGATGTTCAATTCCTATTGCTACAATGACCGGTTCACCCAAGATGAATCTATTCAACTCTTTAGGGCAACCCTATACCCTGTATATCAAAGTATGCAAGAAAAATTAGATAGGATACTAAAAGAGTCAGAGTCGAAGGGGGGGGTAGGAAAAACGTTTTCGCTGTTTACAGTTACGAGAAACGGAGCCTTTGTTCTTTTTATTTTTGGAGTAATTATTACTGCTGTTTTTGCTTATATTTTCATACAATCAATTCTTGTCCCTTTAAAAAGTATAACAAAAATGACCGATTCGATAGCCGAGGGAGACTTATCTCAAACTCTTGATATTAAAAGGAAAGATGAGTTTGGAAAGCTGGTGGATTCAATGAATAAAATGGTGGTTGTTTTGCAAAATATAATAGAAAGTGTTGCCGAAAGTATCGGCGAATTTATTGTTGCATCAAAAGATGTAGATTCAGGTGCAGGCAAAATTGCAGATGGAGCTTCTCAGCAGGCGGCATCCGTCGAACAGATTTTGGCATCAATGGAGGAATTACAAAGTTCAATAGCTTCTAATACACAACAAGCCAATGATACAGAACAAGTGGCCGGCAAAGCGTCTGAAGATGCTGAACAATTAAGTGTTAAGATGGCTGAATCAATAAAGATGCTAAAAAATATAGCCGGTAAAGTACGAGTGATTAGTGATATTGCTTACCAAACAAATATACTTTCGTTGAATGCTTCCATTGAGGCAGCCAGAGCCGAAGAACACGGCAAAGGATTTGCTGTTGTAGCCGAAGAAATTGGAAATTTAGCCGAGAAAAGTAAATTATCAGCTTTAGAAATTGAAGGAGACTCTGCAAACAGTATTCAAATTGCCGATGAGGCCATTGCCATGTTAAGAGAGTTACCTCAAGAAATTGAAAAGACCTATAGTTTTATTATTAATATTGTTACGGCAGGAAATGAGCAGGAAGCCGGTTCACAGCAGATTAATTTATCCATTTCTCAACTAAACAATATTGCTCAGCAAAATGCAGAATATGCGAATAAATTGGTCGATTTTTCAAGCAATATGAGTGAAGAAATTGAAATGCTGAAAGAGATGATTGCTCACTTTAAGACTTAACATGACAGTAAATCTTCGGCGGGGACAGAGAATTTGTAGATTTAAAGAGGACTAATATGAAATTTAAAGTACCAAAATATTTGAGAACCAAAAAATTAAAGTACCGCATTATGGTACCTGTGATTTTGGTTACATCTGTATTTTACTTCATTGCTTTGGGGTATATCATAAATAAAATGTATAACACCGGGCTTGATCAAACTAAGAAATATATTGATGCGGTAGCCATTCAGAATGCCGATAAGTTAGGGCGGGAAATGGTGAGATATTACAACATTTCTTCTTCTGCAGCTGCATTAATGGAGCATGTCTCGTTGACTGACTCTACTCAAATGTTTGCAGCGGATGAAAATATTCTCAGAACATTGCTAAAGGAGAACTCTGATTTTTTTTCATTCTGGTTGAGTCGTCAATTTTTTTCTTATAAATCTAATTGGGCTCCTGAATACGGTCGAAAGCGTTTAACTGCCTATTTCTCCAAAGTTGACGAAACCGTAGATGTGCAGAAATATTATTTGGATAAAACCGGGGAAAGTGGGCTGTATAAGGATATCCATGAGCAAAGGAAAGAAGTAGTTATTGAACCCTACTACGATGCAGTCGGTATCCTTGACAGTGTTTGGATGACAAGCATATGCGTACCCATAGAAAAAAACAACGAGTTTATCGGTCTGGTAGGGATAGATATCACTTTAGAACGAATTACGGATTTGGTCTACAATATAGAGCCCTATATGGAGTCTAATGCCTTTTTAATTTCCGGTGAAGGTAAATATGTTGCACATGAAAATAAAGATTATCTTGGTAAGAGTTTGACTGATGTTCAAAAAAACACGGGTGATTTAAAGGCGAAGTTGGGGAAGTCTGAAAATTTTTCTTTTATTGATTCAAAAGGCGGAAATTCTTATTATGTCTCTTTTGCTGCCGTAGAAATGGGGGTGTCCGACAGTAAGCCATGGATGTTGGCAGTTGCTGTCCCCATAAGTAATATTACTAAAGAATCTGTAGATTCTGTAATCAATGCATTTATTATTGGTGTGTTGGGATTATTTTTTATCGTTTTTATTATATTCCGAATTTCATATTCTATAACCAAGCCGATTAAAAGAGCAATTCTCTTTGCCGAACAAATTTCAAAAGGAAATCTCACCGCTGAATTAAAAGTAAAAGGACGTGATGAAGTGGCTGAATTGGCCTCTTATCTGGATGTAATGAGAGCTAAGATTAGAGCCATAATTGAACAAGTGCAGAGTACTTCAATAGCCCTGGCCGACAGTAGCGACTTCTTGAAAGAAGCCTCCGGCAAATTAACCGAAAATGCCAATGAGCAATCATCGTCAGCAGAAGAAATATCAGCCTCTATGGAGGTGATGGTTACCAATATTGAGGAGAATTTTGAGAATTCAAAAAAGACAAAGGATATTTCCGATGCGGCGGCCAACGGAATAAAAAACTCAAAGGAAAAGGTTGTCTCCTCTGAAAAACTAATAACCACTATCGCTGATAAAATTAAGGTAATTAATGATATCGCTTTTCAAGTACATATTTTATCGCTTAATACAGCTATTGAAGCTGCACATGCCGGAAAATACGGAAAAGGCTTTACAACAATTGCTTCCGAAATACGATCGTTGGCTGTAAAATCTCAGGAGGCGGCCGATGAAATTATTAAATTATCGGAAAACAGCGTCGAAATAACCCGTCAATCCTCTGAATCGCTGCAGCAAATTGCTCCTAAGGTGATAGAGTCTTCCGAGCTAATGACTGAAGTCTCTGTTGCCGGTCAAGAACAAAAAATGGGAGCAGGTCAGATAAATGGTGCTATAAGCAGTCTGAATGATATTGTTCAACAGAACTCGTCATATGCAGTCAGCATTGCAGACAGAGCGAGTAAGTTGAAAAGTGAAGTCGTTGAATTGAATCAACTAATTGTTATTTTTAAAACAGATTAAGATGAGAAATAAAATACAAAAAATTGAGTTTAAGATTCTGTTACCCATACTGGCGGCTATGTTAATAATAGCTTTTGTAGTAGCTGTTATACTAATTCGAAGCATGTACACTCAGTTCTCGAATATAGTTGAATCTGTTCAGGAAAAAAATACGGTTCAGCTAAATGATAAGATACAAGCATCGGAGCAGCTTTTGTTCGCTCATGCAGAGTTTTATACGGGGGAAGAATCAATAAAAATATTTAAAGAAAATGATAAGCAAGCGAGCCAAAAATTAAAAAAATTGCACAGAGCTAAATCTGAATATATTTCAACAGTAGATGAAGAAAAAATGCCGGTTGGAGTCAGTTTTTATCGAAATTCGGAAACGCTTTTATTTAGTTCAAAACGGATGAAGAGTATCTCTGCGCATCAAAAGGAGGCTGTTGAGAGAGTTGCTGCAACAGGAAAAGCGGTTGCCGGAGTTTTTATTCACAATACCGGAGCGGTTGTTCAAAGTATTCTTCCTGTTTTCAGTAATGACAGTATTGTAGGATTTGTAAGTGCATTTTACCCCTTAGATAAAGTATTAGAAAAGACGGCCGGAATAAGCTCAACTATTTTATTGAAACATAATAATAGGGTATTGGGTGAGTT
>JAYEIA010000289.1:0-1155 GCA_034659855.1 Bacteroidota bacterium | reverse complement strand
TAGTACTTTAACTTTATAACTTTTTAAACTGAACTCAATGCGTAATTGTTTAACAATTAGAATAATATTAAGGACTTTTTAAAAGAGTCCTTTTTTACAATATTAAAGAATAAAAAACTTTGAGCCCCTGCTTTTAGATTATTTTAAATGAAAATAATCTTTGAATATTAGGGGTTCGGTGCGAAAGTTTTATTTTAATTTATATATTTACAGAATAAAACATATTTCAATCTTTAAATATTATTCTTTATCAGTTTTTTGAATAGATAAGTTATCTTTTTTTTAATATAAAAACTTTTTTATGAAACATTTATTATAATTTGTCGTGATTTTTATGCTTTTGTTTACCGGCATCCTCAGTGCGCAGGAAGAAAAAGTTGAGTCAAAATCAGAATTAACCATTGGAGCTGAGTTTGTTCCCAGAACAGAGTACAAACACGGATACAAAGTGCCGGTTCCCGAATTTCTGGTACAAGATGAGTACACCACCCCGGCAAACCTCTCAACAGCTCAACGTACGAGATTAAACCTAAACTATAAAACTGATAAGGTTAAGTATGGTCTCTCATTACAAGATGTTCGTATATGGGGTTCTCAGAGCCAGCTGGTAAAAAATGAAGATTTTGCTGCTTCAATTCATCAGGCTTGGGCAGAATTTTTATTTACGGATGAGTTTTCGCTCAAAGCCGGTCGTATGGAATTAGCCTACGATGATCACAGAATACTTGGTAATGTGGGTTGGGCTCCCCAAGCTCGATCGCATGATTTGGCCTTATTTAAGTATAAAGGCGATATTAAAGTCCATTTGGGTTTAGCTTATCATGGTGGACCCTACACAGGAGACGATGCCTACAAAGCGATGCAGTTTTTGTGGCTACACGGAGAAAGCGGATCCTTAGGGTACAGTTTGTTGGCTGTAAACAATGGTTTAACCGAAAACGGAGTATGGTTTAATCAATCTACCGGAGACTTTACCGGTGTTGTAGAAAAAAATGCATACAGTCAAACTTTGGGCGGCCACTTTACATATAAAACAGGAGCTTTGAAATTTGCCTTGAATACTTATTATCAAACCGGAAAAAAAGTGGCTACTTGGGTTGATGAAAACAGTTTGCCAACCGGTTTATCTGCCGATGATTTTGGTTTAGAAGCAGA
>JAYEIA010000288.1:0-5912 GCA_034659855.1 Bacteroidota bacterium | reverse complement strand
CGAACGTTTATCGTCGGCTCTGTCGCCACGCTCAGTAAACCGAGTGGTGGCAATCTCCTCAACAATTTCCTCCAGAGAATCGGCTCGAGATTCTGTTACCCCTGTGCAAGTAACATCACCTATTGTTCTGCACCTTACATCTTTCACTACCACCTTTTCGTTATCCTTCATTTCCATGAAAGGAGCTTTGGCCATCCAAACTCCGTCTCTTTTAAAAACTTCTCTTTTATGTGTATAGTAAAGGTTGGGGATTTCTATCTGCTCCATTAAGATATACTGCCAAACATCCATTTCGGTCCAATTACTGATAGGAAAGACCCTAAAATGTTCTCCCGGCTTCTTTTTTCCGTTGTATAAGTTCCACAGCTCGGGTCGTTGATTTTTTGGGTCCCACTGCCCAAAGTCGTCTCTGTGCGAAAAGAATCGTTCTTTGGCACGTGCTTTTTCCTCATCACGTCTTCCGCCTCCCATAGCGGCATCAATTTTGTGCTTTTCAAGTCCTTCGAGCAAGGTATTGGTTTGAAGTAAATTTCTGCTGGCGCCTATTCCTTCTTCTTCTACCACATCACCATTATCAATAGCCTCCTGAACATACTCAACCAACATGGTAACCTTGTATTTTTTTGCCAAGCTATCTCTGAATTTTATCGTTTCATCGAAATTATGCCCGGTATCGATGTGCATTAACGGGAAAGGTACACTGGCCGGAAAAAATGCTTTCCGGGCCAAATGAAACATAATAATTGAATCTTTTCCTCCTGAAAACAATAAAGCAGGACGCTCAAATTGGGCTGCTACTTCTCTGAAAATATAAATTGACTCAGACTCCAGCTCTCTTAAATGATTAATACTAAACTTGTCCATATTTTTGGATTTTCTGATTTATTTTATTTACCGGCTACGACTTGTTGCAACCCACTAATTGATAATGTTTGTACTTTTTATTTGAACATCGGCAGAGCTCACTTCATGCAATCCGCATTCTTTGGTAGATTTGTTTTCCCACCACCAACGACCGGATCTAAAATTATCGCCTTTTTTTACTGCTCTGGTACAAGGCTCACAGCCGATACTCACAAAGCCTTTGTTGTGCAAGGCATTATAAGGTACATTATTGTCCTCAACATAGGCTTTAACCTCTTCAAAAGTCCAATCTTTTAATGGGTTAAATTTAACAATATCCAAAGCCGGGTCTTCAACAAAAGACTCCAAATCTTCTCGTGCCGTTGATTGTTCGGCTCTTAAACCGGTTACCCATAATTCATTCCCTGCCAGTGCTCTTTTCAAAGGTTTTACTTTTCTGATGTTGCAACATTCTTTTCTGTTTGCAATTGAATGATAAAAACTGTAAGGGCCTTTTTCTTCCAATAATTTTTCGGTTTCCTTATTATCGGGGAAATAAACTTTTATAGGCTTTTCGTATTTTTCAATGGTTTTGTTCCAAACCTTATAAGTCTCAGGAAATAGACGTGCCGTATCTAATGTAAAAACAGTGATTGGAATATTGTTATTAAATATAATATCTGTAATCACCTGATCTTCCAGACCAAAGCTCGTAGAAAAGACAATTTTGTTTTTGTGTTTCCGGCTTAAAGCTTCCAATTGCTCTTTTATGGTTTGCAATTGTATAATATTGTTATACTCTTTCATAATTTAGTCTTTTTTTCTGTTCCAAGCTAAAGTTTTCAGCATCCAGCTTGGGATAGGCTTTCCCGGGGTACGTTTTTTTAAATTCATACTCCAACCCAATTTCTCTACGATAGGCATTTTATGAGTTTCCACAAATTCAATCAGCGTTCCGTCCGGATCTTCGGTATAGGTAAAATGACCGGCTGCTGCTCCCATATCAAATGTTCCGGTATTTGACTCATACGACTCAGGATTACTGTCCACAGAGAACCCTATACTATATTTTTCACTGTTTTCTTTAAACGCTTTCATATTCTGAACATCAAAACAAAGGTGTATAAAACCTAAGTCTCCCCACAATCTGTCGGCATATATCTTTCGTCCGTCATATTCCAAAGACTGCACAAGTTCTATTTGTGAGCTGCCAAACAAATTACTGAATGGGCCTTTTCGGGGTTTGCTGTGTGTAAGCAAACAACGTCTTACTTTTTTATTCCCGCCCGGAAGATCTCTCAAATGAGAATAAACATCGGTTTCATCATAAATTACTTTATCGTAGCCCAATACTTCGGAATAAAATTCTTTGGATTTTTCTATATCCGAAACTCCGATAACTGCCCCAAATGTTCCTGCCGTGTATGCTTCGGTTTCTTTAAAAACTTCTTCGTTGGCAACCAACTGAAATATATTACCGTAAGGGTCCTTGACAAAAAATGTTTTTTGTCCGGCGGGATCAAAATGAATATCGGATAAAAGTTCTCCTCCTTTTAATTTAATATTTTCGTAGGCTGCCTTTATATTTTTGCTTTTTACTTTGCCGATAAATATACCCAAGTCGCCCAACTGAATTTCAAATTTGGCGGGCTGAGGCTCTCTGGACAAATACTGCCATATTTCAAAACCGCCGCCACCTTGTATATTTATGGCTATAATTGCATGCCTGTCATGTGGTTTATTACCTGTGTACGGTAACATTAACTCTGCGGTTCCCGGAGCATCAACTACCGGGATGTCCATACCAAACATTTTCCTGTACCATGCCCAGGCTTCATGCACATTAGGAATACCTACTCCTAACTGTTGAATACCGCTAATAAATTTCTTCATAATAATTCTATTGAAATGAAATATTTTGCAAAAATACAAAATTACATCAGCTTTGCATGAATTATTTTTATTTTTTAATCCCCACAGGCCGAAACTTAATGTGTAAGTTAGACCAAAAGCATATCAATTCGGACTCCGACAGAGTCCTCAAAATCTAAAGAAGATAATTATTTCAAACACATTTATTGGATAAAAAAACGGTAAGGCATTTTCAACAAGGCAACAACTGAAAATAAGATACAGGACTTTACGATAAGGGAAAGTTTAGTAAGAAATTATTTAATTTCGATTCCTACGACTGTGATATCGTCTCGTTGAAGCTCTGCCCCCTGGTACTCATTAAGTCGGTCAGAAAAAAACATTTTTTGCTTATCTAAAGACAAATTTTTTGCTTCATCAACAACTTTCCTGAAACGAGGAGAACCAAAGCGTTTTCGTTTGGCATTGTTTTGATCAATATAGCCGTCAGTAGCCAACCACAGCTTATCTCCTTTTTCAACCTTGAACGTTACATTCTCGAAATTCCTTTTTACTCTTTTCCCTAATACGCCGCCAATTGAACGTCGGGTTCCTTCAAATTCAGTCACGGAATTTTCCTTGGATTTGTGAACATACAAGGGGCGTTTTGCTCCCGCAAATTTTGCTTTGTATGATCCATTTTCCTTGGGTTCAAAACGACAGAGTGTAAGATCCATTCCGTCATGATTATCTGTTTCTCTTTGCCGCAAAATATTATTTACACGTTTATCCAGAGTTTCAAGAATTTCATTGGGGCTTACAATTTTGTGCTCCAATACAATTTCATTAAGCAACCGACTTGAGACCAATGACATAAAAGCTCCGGGAACACCATGCCCGGTACAATCCACAGCAGCAACAAATATTTTTTCAGAATAACCATTCTTAGCGGGAAGCCTTGCATACCAGTAAAAATCACCGGAAACAATATCCTTTGGCCTGAATATAACAAACGAATTAAAGAGTTCATTCAGGTCATTGCGCGAGGGTAATATAGCGGTCTGAATAGTTTTTGCATACTGAATGCTCGAACGGATATGTCTGTTCTGGAATTCGATTTGTTCGTTCTGTTGCCTGAGTTCCTCTTGTTGTGCCATGAGTTCCTCGGACTTCTTTCTTATTTCAATTTCAGCTTTTTTAAGTGCAGATATGTCGGTATCAATTGTAATAAATTTGACTAATTCTTCTTGCTCATTCAAAATTGGGTTTAATGTAGTTTGAACCCAAAGATTATCACCAAGCCTGGTCTTATTTCTATTCTCGTATATTATCGTTTCTTTTTCATCTCCGGCTTTGTTGAAAATATTCTTAATCTTCTCATTATCGCTTGCTCTTACAATATTATCACCTAATTCATTTCTCAAAAGTTGCAAAGTATAACCGTACATTCTGGTAAATCCTGCATTTACCCATTCAAAATTGCCTTCTGCATCTAAGATTGTAACGGCATTATCTGTTTGACTGGCAACAATGGATAATTTTTCTAATTCTGCATTATTAGATTCTAATTGCTTGGCTTGAGAAGTAATTTCTTCTTTCTGCTTGTTTATGGCAATATTTTGGGAATGCAACTTCTTGTTTATTTTTTGCTTTTTGTAGTACGCCCTGAGTGTTAAGAAAATAAGTACAGCGATTATCGCCGACCCGATAATAAACAAATAAATAATATTTTGCTGATTTTCGATCACTTTATGCGAAGCACCAATTTCCTTGTCTCTCTCCTTTATTTTTTCCTGCTTTTCTTTTAATTCAATTTCGGCCAGTTTCCGCTTGGCTTCAATGGCATCCATTTCCTTTTTGGCTTCTGCCATTTTGCCTTTTTGAACTGAAAGAATTCTAAGGTTTTGAACTAATGAACGTTTTTGTTTAACAACCTGAGCTTTGGTTGAATCCAGAGTGGAACTCTTAAATTTAAGTTCAGACTCTTTTGCCGAAATCAGTTTTTCTTTATCTTTTATTTCAGTATTCTGCTTTTTTAATTTTTTTAGCTGATTTGATATTTTAGTTTGTTGCTGCTTAATTTCTTTTTGTTTTTCTTCCAATTTCTTTTGCTCCGCAATCAATTGCTTTTCAGAATCTGAGTACAAATTTCGTATAACCTCCTCAGAGCCGCCTAACTTAAGAAGTGTTTTTGTCATCTCTAACTTCTGTTTTTTTGCCAGCGGTGTATTAATCCTAAAAGCCTTAGTTTGTTTACCTATTGGTAAAAAGTTGATAACGGTCAAACGTTCATCTTTAATTCGGTCAGAAATAGTCAGAACATTTTTTCCCAACAAATCCTTATATACAATATCAGCGTAGCCATTTTCTCCTTTCGTAATAAATAAAATATGAACGGGCTGTATGCTGCGGTGACTTCTGTATCGAATAACATTTACCGGTTTATCGTGAATTTTACGAGTTTTGGCCAGTTCAACAAAAACATCATAGGTAGTCTTGTCAGAGTATATACCAATAGTAAATTCATCAATGGCATCTTGATTTTCCCAAGTTATTCCGTGGGCGAGATTAAAAGTCCACATGGCGTGCTTTTCAACTTCAGATTGAGCCGACACTTCCCCGGTTTTGACCAAAACGATCAAAACAACAAGCAAAAAATTTAATAAAAACACCCTATTTTGCACTATATTACCTATTTATCACTATTAGTATGCATTCAGAATCCGAAAGATATAAATAATTATTGCAATTCAAAAATACAACTATATTTTACATTTCAAAAATAATACCGGAATAACTTCTGACTCATACGATATTTTTTCATAATTGTTTCACCAAAGCTTATATATTCTCAAATTTGCAAGTTCTTGCAGAAAAAGCGAAAAGAAGAAACACTCGAAACAAACAGGCTGTACAAAATGACTGTTCTCGCCGTATTTAGTGCTTGTTAAGAAATAACCTCGTATGTTTGCAAAGTTAATAAATAGATTTAATTTTATTTCTATTTTTGTATTTTAGAAATTTAAAATGGAGGGAGATAAGAAGCGAAAATAACCAGGCACGTTTAACGATGCCGTTGTAAAGAAATAGCTCTTTACATTTTAACTTGTTCCGCCAAAGGTCGGATTAAAATTTTTTGTCTATTTTCGGCGTTATAAAAGTTTTAAATAAACATTGCTATTCGCAAAGTATTGTTTCACAATAATCTTGAAAATAAA
>JAYEIA010000287.1:0-23865 GCA_034659855.1 Bacteroidota bacterium | reverse complement strand
GCTCAATGGGAGCTGTTGTCGGCGAAAAAATTGTACGACTTATTGATTTTTGCATTGATAAAAAAATGCCCCTGATTATATTCTCAAAATCAGGAGGAGCAAGAATGATGGAAGCAGCTTTGTCGCTTATGCAATTGGCAAAAATATCATCAAAACTCACCTTGCTTGCGGAGGCAAAATTACCCTATATTTCATTTCTGTTGGATCCGACAACCGGCGGTGTAACAGCCTCGTATGCTATGCTGGGCGATGTAAATATTGCCGAGCCGGGAGCATTGATCGGTTTTGCCGGTCCGCGCGTAATCAAGGAAACCATCGGTCGCGATTTACCCGAAGGATTCCAGCGTTCGGAATTTGTATTAGAACACGGATTCCTTGATTATATAGTCGAAAGGCATGAAATTAAGCAAAAATTGTCGCAACAAATTAGATACTTTATGGCATAAGCCGTAAGCTGAATTCTCCATAATTATTAAAGTTGTTTTTTTGCCTGTATGACAGGGCGGGGGAACTGTTACGATAAATTTGGATAATAATTTGAAGACAAGCTTCCTTGATATATAATACCTCATTACATAAAACGAACAGAATGAATTTTAAGTCTCTGATTTTACCGGTTGTATTTTTGTTTTTCTCCGGATTAGTTCAAGCTCAGTCACTGAGTGTAAATGTAAGCACAGACAGTAAATCGAAAAAAATTAATAACGCAGAAGCCATTGCCCAAATTACCGGAGGAGAAAGACCGTTTACTTATCATTGGTCAAATCAATCAACAGCTCTAACGGCTGATACCTCAAAAAACCTGACCGAGGGTAAAGAATATACTCTTTTGGTAACGGATAATGCCGGAGACTCAGTACTTACAAAGTTTGAAGTCCCGGCAATTTCAGCGGATGAAAGAATCAATACTTTTTTTATTCCGATTGTAGATGCTTTCGGAACAGTATTGATGTTTGATATTTTTGACGCAACCGGCTTATACGATCCCGTAATTTATGATTCTGAAGGAAAGGTACTTTTATACCCGAACGGAGAACCTAAAAAAATTAAAATCCCTTTTGTTGTCGTCTGGCTGGTCTTTGGAGCAATATTTTTTACCATAAAAATGAGATTTGTTAACTTCAGAGCTTTTAGGCATGTTATTGATTTATTGAAAGGGAAATTTGATAATCCAAAAGCAAAAGGAGAAGTTTCTCATTTTCAGGCACTTGCCACAGCGTTGTCGGCTACGGTTGGCCTCGGAAATATTGCCGGTGTTGCCATAGCGATTACCATCGGGGGGCCGGGAGCAACATTTTGGATGATACTTGCCGGCTTGTTAGGGATGGCCTCTAAATTTTCAGAAGTAACACTTGGCGTAAAATACAGAAATATTGAATCCGGCGGAAAAGTAGCCGGCGGTCCCATGTATTATTTAAAAAAGGGATTGCAAAAAAGAAACTTAGGTGGTTTAGGAAAAGTTTTGGCTTTTATTTTTGCCGTATTGGTTATTGGAGGATCACTCGGTGGTGGAAATATGTTTCAGGCCAACCAAGCATTTGCTCAATTTTCCGGACAATTGGTCAATGTCTGGCCCGAAATTCAGGGCTACGGAGCCTATTTTGGTATAGCAATGTCCATTTTGGTTGGTATAGTTATAATAGGCGGTATTAAAAGCATAGCAAAAGTAACCGAGAAGATTGTCCCCTTTATGGCTATACTTTATGTTTTTACAGCTCTCATTATTATTGGTATGAATATTCAGAATACCGGAGAAGCCTTTGGTTTAATTTTCAACGGAGCTTTCTCTTCAGAAGCTCTTAGGGGCGGAATCATCGGAGTTATGATTGTTGGTTTTCAAAGAGCGGCTTTTTCAAATGAAGCCGGAGTTGGTTCAGCGGCCGTAGCACATTCTGCGGTAAAAACTGATGAGCCCGTCAGCGAGGGGCTTGTTGCTATGTTGGAACCAATGATTGACACGGTTCTTATCTGTACTATGACAGCCCTTGTAATTATATATTCGGGATATTGGCATCCGGATGCTGCTGCCGGTTTTGCCGGAGCCGAACTCACATCAAAAGCTTTCGGTACAGTCTTTGAATGGTTTCCTTGGTTTTTAACGGTCGCTATATTTTTATTTGCATTTTCAACAATGATTTCGTGGTCCTATTACGGTCTCAACGGATTTAAGTATATTTTTAAACCCGTATTCGGAAACAGAAAGGTGTTCAAAGATATGAGTTTGTCTGCCTTGATTTATTATTTTATCTTTTTGTCTGCAATAATTGTAGGAGCATCTGCAAGTCTTGGTGCCGTTGTTGATTTTTCCGATATGATGATTCTCAGTATGGCTTTGCCCAATATTTTGGGCGTATTGATTATGTCCGGAGAAGTTAAGCAAGATATGATTTCATACTTTAAGCGACTCAAAGATGGGGCTATTTCAAAAACAAAAGACTAACAGACACTAAACCACTCATGTCGAGGAAAGAGGAAATAAAAGAACTGTTTACATTTACAGACAGTGAGCGTAAGGGGTTTATTGTCCTCTTGGTTATTCTGTTTATCCTTATTACAGCCCGTGTTGTAGTTAACAGAAGTACAAAAGAAATTTCACCACTTGATTCAACTAAATTTATAAAGGAGATACAAGACTTTAGAGCAACGCTCAAAGCAAAAGAGAGCGATGATTATCTCAGCCGTTTGGATAAATATATTTTGGCTCGATATGATACCATTAATTTACATTCGTTCAATCCAAATAATTTATCAAAAGAAGAATGGTTACGCTTGGGGCTTACAGAAAAACAAATAAAATCCATTCATAATTACTTGAGTAAAGGCGGGAAATTTTTATCTAAAGACGATTTTCGGAGAATGTACGGTATTCGGACAAAGCAGTTTCAGATATTAGAACCCTTTATCGACCTTCCCGAACGAAGTTACGGAAACTATTCCAAGAGCTACAGAGACTATTCGCCCAAGAATGAAATTCCCGAGCCCGACAGCCTTTTTAAATTCAATCCCAATACGGCAACAGTACAGGAGCTGGAAGCTTTGGGCTTATCTTATAAACAGGCAAAAGCAGTAGATAATTATCGAAAAAGCGGCGGAGTTTTTCAGGAAAAATCCGATTTCAAGAAAATATATAGCCTCAAAGACAAGCAGTATTCAATGCTTGAAAATTATATTACAATTCCCGAAAATACGGAGAACAACAAAGAGCCTGAGTTGAAAAAGACTAAGGTAAATATTAATACAATGTCGGTTGAGGAATTAAAAAACCGGGGGCGTTTCTGGGAATATCATGCTAAAAATATCGTCAACTACCGAAATAGACTCGGCGGCTATTCTAAAAAAGAGCAATTGCTTGAAGTTTATGGTGTAAAAGAAGAATATTATAAAAAAATAGAAAATGATATTGCTCCCGTAAAAAAATTGCTAAATAAAATACATATCAACTTCTCAACAGTATCTGAACTCGGCAAGCACCCTTATATCAGCTATTATGCTGCAAAATCAATTGTTGATTATCGCGATAAGAACGGCGCATTCAAATCTATTGCCGAAATAAGAAAATTTAAATTGGTATCCGAAACCTCATACAAGAAACTTAAACCCTACTTGACAATAAATTAGCCTGATGCCGATACACTTATTCCGGTGCTTTAAAAATGATGTACTCGGTATAATATAGCCTATAGTGTTCATTATCAGATTTTATCCGCACATGTTATAACGTAAAATACTTCAGACATCAGCAGTGGACACCCGCAAATTATTAGACCGATATAATATAAATAAAATTATTCTTGTAAGATTATATCCGGATTTCTGAATATTTTATTAAATTAGGGCACAAAACAAATAAAATGATCAATTATAATCTTAATGATGAGCAAAAATTAATTCGAAAATCTGTCCGTGATTTTGCCGAAACAGCAATAAAACCCAAAGCAAAGGATTTGGATGAAAAAGGAGAGTTTTCTGAAGAGTTAACGCAAGCTATGGGAGAGCTGGGGCTTTTCGGAATGTCTTTGCCGATTAAGTATGGCGGTCAAGCCATGAGTACTTTGTCATATATTATTGCAGTAGAGGAGCTCGCTCGGGTTGACAGTTCTCAAGCTGCAACGCTTGCCGCACACAATTCCTTGGGTATAGGGCCGTTATATTATTTCGGCAATGCAAAGCAAAAAGAAAAATATTTGCACAAGCTCACCACCGGCAAGCACTTGTGGTCCTTTGGCTTAACAGAACCCAATGCCGGTTCCGATTCCAGAGGAACAAAAACAAAGGCGACACTTAAAAATGGAGAGTGGACAATAAACGGGAGTAAAATATTTATTACAAACGGTGCCTCTATTCTAAATGCAGGTTCTACTGTCCAGTCTGTAACTAAAACCTCTGATGGAAAAAAAAAGTTTATGGCAATAATCATAGAAGCCGGAACCAAAGGATTCAAAAGAGTACCCATGCACGATAAAATGATGTGGAGGGCATCGGATACGTCAGAGTTATATTTTGATGACTGCCGGGTTCCGGAAGAAAACTTGCTGGGAGAAATTGGACAAGGTTCAAAAATAATGTTGAGCACTTTGGATAACGGTCGCTTGTCAATAGCAGCCATGGGACTTGGATTAGCTCAAGGGGCTTTTGAAGAAGCAGTAAAGTATTCAAAAACCAGGAAACAATTCGGAAAATTTATTTCAAAATTTCAAGCCATCTCGTTTCGGATAGCAGATATGGGCACAAAAATTGAATTAGGACGAAATCTTTTATACAAAGCTTGTCGAATGAAAGATGCAGGCCAAGATTTTGGAAAAGAAGCCGCCATGGCTAAATTGTATTGTTCCGAAATGGCAAAAGAAGTGGCCGATGACGCCGTCCAAGTGCACGGTGGATACGGCTTAATGAAAGATTATCCCGTAGAAAGGTTTTACAGAGACCAACGGTTATTGCAAATAGGAGAGGGAACCTCCGAAATACAGCGATTGGTTATTGCTCGAGAAATTTTAAGTCAATTTTAACAAAATTTAGAGTTTTAACATTTTGATTTTAAAAATAATTTTTTTAATTTTATAGTAATTAATAGATTTGCGTCCTAATTAAAAAATTACATTTATAAAACGTATAGAAATATGATTAAAATACCTGTAAAAGAAGGCGAGAACATTGAAAGAGCTTTAAAACGCTTCAAACGCAAATATGAGCGTACCGGAGTTTTGAAAGAAATCAGAGAACGACAGGCCTACAAAAAACCTTCACTGGAAAGAAAAGAAGAAATAAACAAAGCGATCTATGTTGAAGGGATAAGAAGAGAAGAAAGAGAAGGCTAAATCTCACCATGCTTATAACATATCATGTATGAATGAAGCCGAATTTTTAAAATACATAAAAAGTCAAAAAGGCTATTCAGAACATACTGTTATTTCATATGGAGGGGATTTAAAGAGTTTTAGGATTTTTGGAGAAGAAAATCATCTGTTTGACAGTATAGATAGAGCTACAGCAAAGGATATTCGAATTTGGATAAGTTCTTTGAAGAGGGGAGATATGTCCTCTCGATCTGTTAATCGAAAAATTGCTTCCTTAAAATCCTTTTATAAGTATCTTTTGCGTTCCGGAGATATTGCCGTAAATCCTGCTGTAAATATCTCAAATTTAAAATCGGACAAAAAACTGCCGGAGTTTATTAAAGCGGAGGCTTTGGATATTCTTTTCGACAGCAATCATTTTTCTGACGATTTTGAAGGAGTTCGGGACCGATTGATTATCGAAATGTTGTATGGCACAGGTCTCAGACGAGCAGAATTAATGAGTTTGAAGCCCGAAAGTATAGATATACAACAATGCAAGCTAAAAGTATTAGGAAAGAATAACAAGGAGCGAATTGTTCCTTTTCCGGAACCTTTACAAGATCGAATCAGGCATTACACCGAATTCAGAAAGGAAATGTTTCCGGAAAACAATGATTTTTTTATCACAAAAAAAGGAAAATCAATTTATCCTAAACTGATATGGAGGGTTGTAAATAAGTATTTAAGTTATACTACCGGAATCAAACAACGATCCCCTCATATACTAAGACATACCTATGCGACACACCTTCTCAATAGCGGAGCAGATATCAATGCCGTTAAAGAATTACTTGGACATGCCAATTTATCAGCAACTCAGATCTATACGCATAATACATTTGAACATTTGAACAGTATTTATAAACAAGCTCACCCACGAGCATAAATCATTCAGCTATGGATATTAAATTAAATACAGTACATTTTGATGCAGACCAAAAACTTATTGATTTTACAAAAAAGAGAGTTACTAAGCTGGAACAATTCTTTGACGGAATTATAGCTTCAGAAGTCTATTTGGCATTTGATAAATCCAGGGCAAAGAAAACAGATAATAAGGAAGCAAAAATAAAGCTGGAAATCCCGGGCAATGATCTTTTTGCCGAGAAAAAAGAAAAAACTTTTGAAGAAGCTATAGATAATACTGTAAAGGCACTTGAGACTCAATTGAAAAAGCATAAAGAAAAGATTAGGAAATAAATTTTAAAAAAAACCTCAAAAAAGTTTTGTAGATTGTTTTTATTCTTTAATTTTGCAATCCGATTTTTGAAAGTAAAGAATAAGAAACAGTTCTAAAAAATATTAATAGTGCCGGTGTAGCTCAGTTGGCCAGAGCAGCTGATTTGTAATCAGCATGTCGGCGGTTCGAATCCGTTCACCGGCTCTCAAATTAATTGAGGGGGGATACCGAAGCGGTCAAACGGGGCAGACTGTAAATCTGTTGTCATATGACTTCGGAGGTTCGAATCCTCCTCCCCCCACAATATTTGAGAAACAACTAAATTTAATTAAGCGGGAGTAGCTCAGTTGGTAGAGCGGCAGCCTTCCAAGCTGCAGGTCGCGGGTTCGAGCCTCGTCTCCCGCTCTATTTTTCTTGCCAATGTAGCTCAGGGGTAGAGCGTTTCCTTGGTAAGGAAGAGGTCCCGGGTTCAATTCCCGGCATTGGCTCATTAATAATTTTGAAACACTTCTAAATCAATATCAATCATGGCTAAAGAAAAATACGACAGGTCGAAACCACACGTTAATATTGGGACTATTGGTCACGTTGACCACGGTAAAACAACATTAACCGCTGCAATTACATTAACACTAAGCAAAGAAGGTCTTTGTGATATTTCGGATTTTGATTCTATTGATAATGCTCCCGAGGAAAAAGAACGGGGTATTACAATTAATACAGCTCACGTTGAGTACGAATCAAGAAAACGTCACTATGCACACGTTGACTGTCCGGGTCACGCCGACTATGTTAAGAACATGGTTACAGGTGCTGCCCAAATGGACGGTGCAATTATCGTTGTTGCCGGTACTGACGGACCTATGCCTCAAACAAGAGAACATATCTTATTAGCCCGCCAGGTAAATGTACCAAGTATTGTTACATTTATCAACAAAGTTGACATGGTTGAGGATGAAGAACTTTTAGAACTCGTTGAAATGGAAATTAGAGAACTTCTTGATTTCTATGAGTTTGACGGAGAAAATGCTCCGGTTGTTATGGGTTCCGCTTTGGGCGCTCTTAACGGTGAAGAAAAATGGGTTGAAAAAATATGGGAACTCATAGAAGCAGTCGATGAGTGGATACCTCTTCCTGAAAGAGATGTTGACAAAGATTTTTTGATGCCTATAGAGGATGTATTCTCTATTACAGGACGAGGAACTGTTGCTACAGGAAGAATCGAAACAGGAGTAACTCATACAGGCGATAAAGTTGATATTATTGGTCTTGGTGCTGAGAAAATGACTTCTACTGTAACAGGTGTTGAGATGTTCAGAAAAATATTAGACGACGGACAAGCCGGAGATAATGTCGGAATATTACTTCGTGGTATCAAAAAAGAAGAACTTTCTCGCGGAATGGTTATAGCCAAACCCGGGACAGTTACTCCACATACTAAATTTAAAGCTGAGGTTTATGTTCTGAAGAAGGAAGAAGGCGGACGTCACACTCCTTTCCACAATAACTACAGACCACAGTTTTATTTGAGAACATTAGATGTTACCGGTGAAGTTCATTTACCCGAAGGAACCAAGATGGTAATGCCCGGTGATAACGTCACTATTGAGGTAGAACTTATCTATCCTGTGGCAATGACAAACGGACTACGTTTTGCAATTCGTGAAGGCGGCCGTACTGTTGGTGCCGGACAGGTAACTGAAATAGTTGAATAATTATAATACAGACCAGTATATTCGGCAGTAAATAAACTACTGCCGAATTTGTCTGTTCAAACGGGAGTAGCTTAATTAGGCAGAGCAGCGGTCTCCAAAACCGCAGGTTGGGAGTTCGATTCTCTCCTCCCGTGCAAAAAACACAATGTCACGATGAAGGTAAAAGGGTATATTAAGAACTCATACAACGAGTTAGTGAAAAAAGTTACATGGCCGTCATGGGGCGACTTGCAAAATAGTGCAGTTGTTGTTATGATTGCTTCTTTTATTATTGCAATGGTGATATATCTTATGGATATCTCATTCAGTTCTTTAATGAAATTAATTTATAACTTAGGTTAAGAAAGATAGGAATGAGCGAGAACAAAACAAACGAACAGACGAATTCTGATATTAAATGGTATGTTCTCAGAGCCATCGGAGGAAAGGAGAAAAAAGTTAAGGAATATATTGAGAGTGAAGTAAAACGACTTAAACTTACTGAATATATACCTCAAATTTTGATACCTACAGAAAAAGTCTACCAAGTAAGAAAAGGGAAAAAAATAAGTAAAGAAAAAAATTATTTTCCCGGCTACATTATTATACAAGCTGCCTTGGTAGGAGAAATACCTCATATACTTAAAAACGTTCCGAATGTTATAAGTTTTTTGAGTGGAACAAAAGGAGGAGATCCTCTTCCTCTAAGAGAATCCGAAGTCAATCGTATTCTCGGGAAAGTGGATCATCTCGCAGAGAAAGATGAATCAATTTCGGTTCCCTATTATGCCGGAGAACCCGTCAAAGTTACTGACGGGCCATTCAGCGGATTTACCGGGACTATCGAAGAGGTTTATGACGAAAAGAGAAAACTCAGAGTTATGGTGAAAATTTTCGGAAGAAAAACACCCGTAGAATTGAGTTTCATGCAAGTAGAAAAAGAGTAAATGCTGTTACGATTATTATAAGTGCTTCCTAATTACATCATTTCAAAAAGCTAAAAAAATGGCTAAAGAAGTTTCAAAAATTGTAAAATTAGAAATTAGAGGAGGGGCAGCCAATCCATCTCCTCCGGTAGGGCCGGCTTTAGGTGCTGCGGGCGTTAACATTATGGAGTTCTGTAAGCAGTTTAACGGACGTACACAAGATAAAGCAGGCAAAGTTATACCGGTGGAAATTTCTGTTTACAAAGACAAATCATTTGACTTTGTAACTAAGACATCCCCTGCCGCTGTGCAATTGCTTGAAAAAGCAAAAAAGAAATCCGGCTCAGGCGAACCAAACCGTAAAAAAATCGGTTCGGTTACTTGGGACCAGGTCAGAGAAATTGCTGAAGACAAAATGAAAGACTTAAATGCTTTTTCAGTTGAGTCTGCAATGAAAATGATCGCCGGTACTGCACGAAGTATGGGATTGAAAGTAAAAGGCGAATTTCCGACTAATTAAAAATTAATTTCCACAATGACACGACTTACAAAGAATAGAAAAAAAGCCTTGGAATTAATTGAACCGGGAAAGCAGTATACTTTAGCTGAAGCCTCAGGGTTAGTAAAGAAAGTATCTTCAATGAAATTTGACGAATCTGTGGATGTTGACATCAGATTAGGTGTTGACCCTCGCAAAGCCGATCAAATGGTAAGAGGAGCTGTTTCTCTGCCCCACGGTACAGGTAAAGATGTGAAAGTATTAGTTTTGTGTAATCCTGACAAAGAGGATGAAGCTAAATCGGCCGGTGCCGATTACGTTGGTCTTGATGAGTATGTTGAGAAAATCAAAGACGGATGGACTGATATGGACGTTATTGTTGCAACACCATCTGTAATGGGTAAAGTAGGACCCTTGGGACGAGTACTCGGACCTCGCGGACTTATGCCAAACCCAAAAACAGGAACGGTTACGCAAGATATTGCAAACACGGTAAAAGAGATTAAACAAGGTAAAATCGACTTTAAAGTTGATAAATTCGGAATCATTCATACTGCTGTAGGTAAAGTATCTTTTGATGAAAAACAAATCAAAGAAAATGCACGTGAATTTATAGAAACTATCGTAAAACTACGACCCGTTTCTGCCAAAGGTGCATACATCAAAAGTATTACTCTATCAGGTACGATGAGTCCCGGAATTCCTATCAACGTTAAATCATTTGCATCAGATTAATATCTGATTATTAAAATCTGATTTATGACACGCGAACAAAAAAACAAGCTAATAGAGAGTTTGACCGAAGAAATTAATTCTTCCGATCATCTGTATTTAGTTGATTATCTAGGGCTTAACGCTCAGGAAACAAACGATCTCAGGAGAGACTGCTTTAAGAATAATGTGAAATTTACGGTTACTAAAAATACTTTATTAAAGGTAGCCATGGAGAAATCTGATAAAGAACTCCAAGAATTTGACAACATTTTAAAGAACTCGACTGCCGTTATGTTTTCTGCAGTGGGAAATCTTCCGGGTAAGATACTAAAAGACTACAGAAAAAAACACGAATTACCTCTGCTTAAAGGGGCACTCGTTGAGGAAGACTTTTATTTCGGAGACGAATCTATTGAGCAGCTCGCAGCAATAAAATCTAAAAATGAACTTATTGCTGACGTTATTAGTGCACTTCAAGCTCCTGCAAACAATGTTATTTCAGCATTACAAACAGGCGGTAACACCATAATGGGTGTGCTTGAAACTCTTGAAGAAAAAGCAGAATAATTAAAATTAAACTAAGTATTGACATTTATTAAAACGTAAATAAAATGGCAGACATTAAAAAAATTGCAGAAGAACTCGTAAACTTAACAGTAAAAGAAGTAAAAGAATTAGCTGATGAGCTAAAAGAAGTTCACGGAATCGAGCCCGCAGCAGCTCCTGTTGCTGTAGCAGCAGCCGGCGGCGACGGTGAAGAAGCTGAAGAGAAAACAGAATTTGATGTTGTTCTTAAAGCAGCCGGTGGACAAAAACTAAAAGTAGTTAAAAAAGTAAAAGAATTGACAAGCGTTGGCCTTAAAGATGCCAAAGGACTTGTTGATGATGCACCTTCTACATTGAAAGAAGCAATTTCTAAAGAAGAAGCTGAATCTATCAAATCTCAATTAGAAGAAGTTGGTGCTGAGGTTGAGCTTAAGTAATTACTTAACAAACTTATCACAGGTTTAGAGTTAAATATCTATTTAACTCTAAACCTTTTATTATATTAATACACAACAATTAATCACGGAAGGCAGATGGCATATTCAAACAACAGAATAAACTTTGCTTCGGCAAATGTTGAAATAAATTATCCGGATTTTTTGGAAATTCAAATGAAATCTTTTCATGAGTTTTTTCAAGTTGATACTACTCCGGAACAAAAGCTCGAAGAAAATCTTCACAAAGTTTTCAATGACAATTTTCCTATCACTGATACCAGAAATAACTTTGTACTCGAATTTTTAGATTATTCTTTTGACCCTCCAAGATATACTATCGACGAATGCCTCCAAAGAGGGCTCACATACAGTGTCCCTTTCAGAGCCAAATTAAAACTGTATTGTACCGATCCCGAACACGAGGATTTTGATACAGTAATTCAGGATGTATTCCTGGGTACCGTTCCTTATATGACCCCAAGAGGAACTTTTGTTGTTAACGGTGCCGAACGAATTATCGTTTCCCAGTTACATCGTTCTCCCGGAGTATTTTTCAGCCAAAGTATTCATGCAAACGGAACCAAACTTTATTCTGCACGAATTATCCCTTTCAGAGGATCGTGGATTGAGTTTGCTACCGACATTAACAACGTAATGTATGCCTACATTGACCGTAAGAAAAAATTACCGGTTACAACACTACTCAGAGCAATCGGTTTTGAAAGCGATAAAGATATTTTAGAGCTGTTCAACTTAGCCGATGAACTCAAAGTCAGTAAAACTGCACTTAAAAAAGTTGTAGGAAGAAAATTAGCCGCTCGTGTTTTAAGAACATGGGTAGAGGATTTCGTGGATGAAGATACAGGAGAAGTTGTTACTATAGAACGTAACGAGGTGGTTATTGATCGTGAAGTCGTGCTTGAAGAAAAGCATATCGATGAAATTCTCGATTCTGATGAAAAGACCATACTCCTGCACAAGGAAGGAGAAAATGTAATAGATTATGCTATTGTGTACAGTACCCTGCAGAAAGATCCTTGTAACTCTGAGAAAGAAGCGGTATTGCATATATACAGGCAATTAAGAAACGCCGAACCGCCTGATGAATCTACAGCAAGAGAAGTAATAGATAATCTTTTCTTTTCCGACAAACGGTATGACCTCGGAGACGTAGGACGATTCAAAATTAATAAAAAATTAAAACTGAATATTCCGAATGATGTCAAAATTCTAACTAAGGATGACATCATTGAAATTATAAAATATCTCATTAAATTGATCAATTCAAAAACAGATGTTGATGATATTGATCACCTGAGTAACAGACGTGTACGTACAGTCGGAGAACAATTATCCAATCAGTTTGGGGTTGGACTTGCCAGAATGTCCAGAACCATTCGTGAGCGAATGAATGTACGGGACAATGAAGTGTTTACTCCGGTAGATTTAATTAATGCCAAAACACTCTCTGCTGTCATTAATTCATTTTTTGGTACCAACCAGTTGTCGCAGTTTATGGATCAAACCAACCCATTGGCTGAAATGACTCACAAACGCCGTTTGTCGGCATTAGGTCCCGGTGGATTATCTCGAGAAAGAGCCGGTTTTGAGGTGCGTGATGTTCACTATACTCATTACGGAAGATTGTGTCCGATTGAAACACCGGAGGGACCAAATATCGGTCTTATCTCTTCGCTTTGTGTTTATGCTAAAATTAATGAACTCGGATTTATTGAAACCCCATACCGCAAAATTGAAACCGGAAAGGTTGATATGACAAAAGACGGTTTCGAATACATGAGTGCGGAAGAGGAGTATGATAAAATTATTGCACAGGCCAATGCTCAGGTTACAGACGACGGTACAATCAAACAGGATCGATTAAAATCCAGATCTTTGGGTGATTTCCCCTTTGTCGAAAAAGAAAATGTACATTTAATGGACGTTGCACCTAATCAAATTGCGTCTATTGCCGCATCTTTAATTCCGTTTCTTGAAAATGATGATGCCAACCGTGCATTGATGGGATCAAATATGATGCGCCAAGCCGTTCCCTTGATGACTACTGAAGCTCCTATTGTGGGCACCGGAATAGAACCTGTTGTTGCTCATGATGCCAGAACAATGCTGACTGCAGAGGCCGAAGGTATTGTTAAGTATGTTGATGCAGATGAAATTGTAATCAAATATGACAGAACGGACGACGAACGAGTCGTAAGTTTTGAAGATGATTTGGTTAGATATAAAATCCCTAAGTTTCAAAAAACCAACCAAAATACCTGCATAAATCTTACTCCAACGGTGCATGAAGGGGACCGAGTCAAAACCGGACAACTTCTTACCGAAGGATATTCCATTAGTGATGGCGAGTTGGCCATAGGGAAGAACTTGAAAGTAGTTTTCATGCCGTGGAAAGGGTACAACTTTGAGGATGCTATTGTTATTTCTGAGCGAGTTGTTCATGAAGATGTATTTACGTCTATTCATATTGAAGAGCATTCCTTGGATGTAAGAGATACAAAAAGAGGGCTGGAAGAATTAACTCCGGATATACCCAATGTGAGTGAAGAAGCTACACGAAATCTCGATGAAAACGGAATGATTAGAGTAGGTGCTCACGTTAAACCCGGTGACATTATCATTGGTAAGATTACTCCAAAAGGAGAGTCTGACCCTTCACCGGAAGAAAAATTATTAAGAGCTATCTTTGGAGATAAAGCCGGAGATGTTAAGGATGCATCACTAAAAGCTTCACCTTCATTAGACGGTGTGGTTGTCGACAAAAAATTGTTTTCACGTTCGATGAAATCCAGAAAAATGAAAAATGCCGACAAACCGCTTCTTGAAAAAGAAGATGCAAAAATGGAAAATGAAGTTGCCGGTCTTACAGAAAGACTTTGTGATAAACTTTTTTCATTTGTAAGCGGAAAAACTTCTCAAGGAGTATCAGATTATTTAGGTGCCGAATTGTTGCCCAAAGGGAAAAAATTCTCACTGAAAAAATTACTCTCCTTAGATTACATTAATATTAACCCTGCGGATTGGACCACTGATGACCATAAGAATGGACTCATTAAAAAAACTATCCATAACTATCAGATTAAGCGAAAAGATATTGAAAATAAATATCGCCGTGTAAAATTCAATATATCTGTTGGAGATGAGTTGCCCATTGGAATTGTTCAAATGGCAAAAGTTTATGTGGCCAGAAAGAGAAAAATTAAAGTCGGTGATAAAATGGCCGGACGTCACGGTAATAAAGGTATTGTGGCCAGAATTGTTAAGGCTGAAGATATGCCCTTTTTAGAGGACGGAACGCCGGTTGATATTGTTTTGAATCCGCTTGGTGTACCATCGCGTATGAACTTGGGCCAAATTTATGAGTCAGTCTTGGGTTGGGCCGGAGCGAAACTCGGAGTCAATTTCTTTACCCCGATTTTTGACGGTGCTTCATTGGACGATATATCAGAACAAACCGACAAAGCCGGTCTTCCGAGATATGGTAAATCTTATTTGTATGACGGCGGAACAGGAGAACGATTCAAGCAACCTGCTACTGTAGGCATTATATATATGCTAAAACTGGGACACATGGTTGATGATAAAATGCATGCACGTTCCATTGGTCCATACTCGCTTATTACACAGCAACCTCTGGGTGGTAAAGCTCAGTTTGGCGGCCAAAGATTTGGAGAAATGGAAGTCTGGGCTCTCGAAGCTTTTGGAGCATCCAATGTGCTTCAAGAAATGCTTACGGTAAAATCTGATGATGTAGCCGGGCGGTCAAAAGCTTATGAGTCAATTGTTAAGGGTAACCCATTGCCGAAACCGGGAATTCCGGAGTCTTTTAATGTACTGTTGCACGAAATGCGCGGTCTGGGACTCAATATTTCAATGGAAAAATAATCCGGTTTACTAATTTTAGTTTTTATACCTGTAAAATAAAATCATGGCTTTTAGAAAAAGTAATAGTATAAGTAGCGACTTTAACAAGATAGTTATCAATTTAGTATCTCCCGAGGAAATTCTGGAACGTTCCCATGGTGAAGTGCTTAAACCTGAAACTATCAATTATCGTACATATAAACCGGAGAGAGATGGTCTTTTTTGTGAAAGAATCTTCGGTCCCGTAAAAGATTATGAATGCCATTGCGGTAAATACAAAAGAATTCGATATAAAGGAATTGTTTGCGACCGTTGTGGAGTAGAAGTTACGGAGAAGAAAGTGAGAAGAGACCGAAGCGGGCATATCTCGCTTGTAGTTCCTGTTGTACATATTTGGTACTTTAAATCGTTACCCAATAAAATAGGATATCTTCTCGGATTGCCGGCTAAAAAATTAGACACCATAATCTATTACGAAAAATATGTCGTAATTCAGCCCGGAGTCAAAGCAGAAGACGGTGTTAAATATCTTGACTTTCTGACTGAAGAGGAATACTTCGATGTCTTGGAAACACTTCCTCAGGAAAATCATATGTTGGACGATGACGATCCCAATAAATTTATCGCAAAGATGGGGGCAGATGCCTTACATGATTTATTGAAGAATTTGGATATTGATTCTTTAGCCAAAGAACTGAAACACAAGGCTAAAACAGAGACATCGCAACAGCGTAAAAATGAAGCTCTTAAAAGATTGCAGGTAATAAGTGCATTTCAGGCTTCTGAAGGTATAAATAAGCCGGAGCGCATGATTGTTAAGGTTTTACCTGTTATTCCGCCGGAGTTGAGACCCTTGGTTCCACTCGACGGAGGACGTTTTGCAACCTCTGATTTAAATGACTTATACCGACGGGTTATTATCCGAAATAATCGATTAAAGCGGTTGATGGAGATCAAAGCTCCCGAAGTTATTTTAAGAAATGAAAAAAGAATGCTGCAGGAGTCCGTAGATTCATTGTTTGATAATTCAAGAAAATCCAGTGCAGTAAAATCAGATTCAAACAGAGCTTTGAAGTCCTTAAGTGACAGTTTAAAAGGAAAACAGGGACGTTTTCGACAAAACCTCTTAGGAAAACGTGTCGATTACTCTGCTCGTTCGGTAATTGTTGTCGGTCCGGAACTAAAAATGCATGAGTGCGGTATTCCAAAAGAAATGGCCGCAGAATTATACAAACCCTTTATTATCAGAAAACTGATTGAGCGAGGAATTGTAAAGACAGTAAAATCAGCTAAAAAAATTATAGACCGAAGGGAACCGGTGGTTTGGGACATATTGGAGAATATCTTGAAAGGACATCCCGTAATGCTAAACCGTGCTCCTACGCTTCACCGTCTGGGTATTCAGGCATTTCAGCCTAAATTGATTGAGGGAAAAGCGATACAATTGCATCCTTTGGCCTGTACTGCTTTTAACGCCGACTTTGACGGTGACCAGATGGCCGTGCATTTACCATTAGGCAATGCAGCAATTCTTGAGGCTCAACTACTCATGTTGGCTTCACATAATATCTTGAACCCTGCAAACGGAGCTCCTATTACAGTGCCGTCTCAGGACATGGTTCTTGGTTTATATTATATTACCAAGGCCAGAAGAAGTACAAAAGAGCATGTGGTTGTCGGAGAGGGTTTAACTTTTTATTCTGCCGAAGAAGCAGTAATTGCGTACAATGAAGGCCGAGCCGAAATGCATGCTGTTGTTAATCTGAGGCTTGATGATAAAATTTTTGAAACTACCGTCGGACGTATTATTTTTAACCAATATGTACCCCAAGAAGTTGGTTTTATAAATCAACTTTTAACAAAGAAAGCCTTACGAGGAATTATTGGTGATGTATTAGTAAAATGCGGAACGGCTAAAACTGCAGATTTCCTTGATGCTATTAAGTCTCTTGGATACCATACTGCATTTGAAGGCGGATTGTCATTTAACCTTGATGATGTTATTATACCCGAAGAAAAAACTCAAATGGTTGAAGACGGGTATACGCAAGTAGAGGAAGTTATGGCTAACTTCAATATGGGAGTTATAGCCGGTAATGAACGATACAACCAAATTATTGATATCTGGACACATACCAATGCGAAGCTTACGCAAACGGTAATGGACAGGTTAAGCACCGATAACCAAGGATTCAACTCGGTATTTATGATGTTGGATTCAGGTGCTCGTGGTTCCAGAGAGCAAATTCGACAGCTTTCGGGTATGCGTGGTTTGATGGCAAAGCCTCAAAAATCCGCTTCAGCCGGAGGCTCTATTATTGAAAACCCAATTTTGTCTAACTTTAAAGAAGGCTTATCAGTGCTGGAGTATTTTATTTCTACTCACGGTGCTCGTAAAGGTCTTGCCGATACAGCTCTTAAAACTGCCGATGCCGGGTATTTGACCAGACGTTTGGTGGATGTTGCTCAAGATATAGTTGTTAGTGAGAAGGATTGTGGAACACTTCGCGGTCTTAAAGCTACAACCATAATGAAGAAAGATGAGGTTGTGGAGACTTTGTATGAGCGGATATTAGGTCGTACAAGTTTATATGATGTGTACCATCCCGTAACGGACGAACTGATTGTTAAAGAAGGAGATGAAATCTCTGAAGATATTGCTACTGTTATTGAGGAATCTCCAATTGAAGAGGTTTATATTCGTTCGGCGTTGACTTGCGAAACCAGATATGGTGTTTGTTCGAAATGTTACGGACGATCATTATCATCAAGAATCCCCGCAGAAAAAGGAGAAGCTGTAGGAGTTATTGCTGCTCAATCTATTGGTGAGCCGGGTACTCAGTTAACACTTCGAACATTCCACGTTGGTGGTGTTGCCGGTGGTTCAACATCTGAAAATTCGATACGCTCAAAATTTGAAGGTATTGCAAAATTTGAAGAACTTAAAACGGTTGCTCCGAGTGATGTTGACGGAGCGTATGAAATCGTAACCAGTCGAATGACTGAACTCTCGGTTTATGACAAAAAAAATGATGTGAATTTAACGACCTATACCGTACCCTACGGAGCAAAATTATATGTAGGGGAAGGGAATAAGTTGAAGAAGAATGATATGCTTTGCGAATGGGACCCGTACAATGCTGTTATAATTACAGAGTATGAGGGAACAGTAAAATTTACAGACTTAGTAGAAAGTGTTACCTACAAGATTGAGAAGGATGAGCAAACCAACTTTATTGAAAAGGTAGTCATTGAAACGAAAGACAAAAATAAGAACCCCGAAATACAGATTACAGATAGTGAAGGAAATGAATTAGCTGCATACAACTTGCCTTCCGGAGCTCACTTGTCTGTTGAAGACGGTGCTCAAGTTAAAGTTGGAGCAACTATAGCCAAAATACCAAGAAGTTCCGGTACTGCAGGTGATATTACAGGTGGTCTGCCGAGAGTAACTGAGTTATTTGAGGCCAGAAACCCCTCAAATCCTGCGGCTGTATCAGAGATAGACGGTATTGTTTCGTTTGGAAGAATTAAGCGCGGTAAGAGAGAGGTTATTGTTGAATCAAAGTCCGGTAAGAAAAAGAAATATTTAATTTCATTATCAAAACAGATACTGGTTCAGCCCGGCGATTTTGTAAAAGCAGGTTTTAGTCTTTCCGAAGGAGCTGTAACTCCGGCCGACATATTGGCTATTAAAGGGCCTACAGCGGTTCAGGAGTATATTGTAAATGAGGTACAGGAAGTTTACCGTATGCAGGGTGTAAAAATTAATGATAAGCACTTTGAGGTAATCGTACGCCAAATGATGAAGAAGGTATTTATTGACGATGCCGGCGATACAAAATTCCGAGAAAAACAAGTCATTAATAAATGGGATTTCCATGAAGAAAATGAAAGAATCTTTGGAAAAAGATTTGTTGAAACTGAAGGGGATTCTCAAATTATGGGTGAGGGAGATATTGTATCTGTGCGAGCAATTCGTGATGAAAATGCCACGCTTGAGCGTAAAGAATTAAAGCCTGTTGAGTCCAGACCGATAATTTCTGCAACAGCAAGTCCGGTATTGCAAGGAATCACAAAAGCTGCTCTGCAAACTAAGAGTTTTATCTCTGCGGCTTCATTTCAAGAGACTACAAAAGTATTAAACAGAGCTGCGATAGAGGCCAAAACGGACAATTTGAGAGGATTGAAAGAAAACGTTATTGTAGGGCATAAAATTCCTGCAGGAACAGGCATGAGAGAATACAACGATATTATTGTTGGTTCAGTAGAAGAAATGGAAAAAATGAAAAAAGTTAAAAAGAAATAATTATGGCACAGAATAAACAACCGGAGAATAGATTGAATATTGAACTTTCTGATGATGTGGCAGAAGGAACCTATTCAAATTTAGCGGTAATTTCTCATTCAGCATCAGAGTTTATTGTTGACTTTGTCAGGGTGATGCCTGGCGTTCCTAAAGCACCCGTCAAGTCCAGAATCGTTATGAACCCTGAAAATGCTAAGCGTTTAATGAAAGCTTTACAGGAAAATATCGGCAAGTTTGAGAAAAATTTCGGAAAAATTAATGAAAATAAAGGCGGTCCGAATGTCCCCATGAACTTTGGAGGCCCTGCCGCTAAAGCATAAACACGTACAATTTTTGTAAAAAAATAAAGCCTGTTACGATATCGTAACAGGCTTTTATATTAATCGTATAATCTTGGTCATAAAAAAAAGGCTGCGAAAAAAGCAACCTCTTGTAAAATATAGTTGAGTTTAAATTATTCTGAAATAACTTCAAACGGCAACTCTACACTTACGCCTCTGTACAGAGATATAACAGCAGTATATGAACCAACTTCTTTAATCGGGTCTTCTTTGATTCGAATCATTTTACGATCAATTTCAAAACCTTTTTTGTTGATAGCTTCTGCTAATTGAATAGTATTTACCGAGCCAAAAATAGTTCCTTTTGAACTTGTTTTAGCACCAATTTTTACTTTCTTCTTCTCCAGCTTGTCGGCAATAACCTGAGCCTCGGACACCAATTTTTCTTCTTTGTGTGCTCTTTGGCGTTTGTTCTCTTTATGAACTTTCTTAGCCGAGCTTGTAGCAGCAACAGCATATTCTTGCGGGATAAGAAAGTTAAGTGCATATCCGTTTTTTACTTCAAGTATATCATCAGTAAAACCCAAATTAGCTACATCTTTTTTTAATATAATTTCCATTGTGTATTATTTTTCAGTTTAAAAATGGGTTTATTTCATCAAATCAGTAACGTATGGTAATAAAGCCAAGTGTCTTGCTCTTTTTACAGATTGAGATACCTTTCTTTGATATTTTAAAGACGTTCCTGTGATACGACGAGGAATAATTTTTCCTTGTTCGTTTAGGAATTGTCTCAAAAACTTAGGGTCTTTATAATCTACGTATTTAATTTGATACTTTTTAAACCGGCAATACTTTTCTTTTTTCGTATCAACGGAAATCGGGGTCAAATATCTTATGTCTTTTTTAGCCATGATAAATTAGTTTTTTTCGGTTTTTTCTTTCTTTAATCTTCTTTTCTTTTCTGCATATTCAACAGCATACTTATCCATCCGGAAAGTAAGGAATCGAATGACTCTTTCATCTCTGCGGAGTTCTGTTTCCAGTTTTTCAATCACAGAACCTTCGGCTTTAAATTCTACCAAGTTATAAAAACCTGTGGTCTTTTTTTGGATGGGGTAGGCCAGTTTTGTTAAACCCCAATCCTCTTCATGTACTACTTCACCACCACTTTGGGTAAGTACATTTTTGAACTTTTCTACCGTTTCCTTTACCTGGGCCTCAGATAAAACGGGAGTAATAATGAAAACGGTCTCGTACTGATTCATCATAAAATTATTATTTAAATTAAACATTTGTAATAGAACGGGCAAAATTAAGAATAAAAGTTCTCTATTCCAAGCTTTAAGCTTTAAAAATTGTTATTATTTCAGGTTAAATTATTCTGCAACTTCTTTGATTTCTATTAGGTGTTATACTTTAAATGGTTTAGTTATTTAATGATACAATACCTTGCTATTCAACAAATACACTCTTTGTAAAAGCTAAATTATTAACTGTTTAAAGTATATTTGAGTCCGGTCTAAAAAGTATGGTTTATTTTATTAAAACAAATTATGTGCTTGATTCTCAGAGCGTTATAAACCCTCTTACAATTAACTTAGAACTCTTATTTTTAGCACTTTAACTTTATAACTTTTTAAACTGAACTCAAGTTTTATATTTGTGAAATTTAATTAACTTTGTTATTCAAAATGGTTAATAAGTATGACAGATTTTATTGTATCAGCAAGAAAGTACAGACCCGAGACCTTCAAGTCGGTTGTGGGGCAGCAATCTATAACTACCACATTAAAGAATTCTATTTCAGGCAATCAACTGGCACATGCCTACTTGTTTTGCGGGCCCCGTGGAGTCGGGAAAACAACTTGTGCTCGTATATTTTCTAAAACAATAAATTGTGAAAATCCAACCGATGAATTTGAAGCCTGCAATGAATGTGAATCTTGTGTAGCATTCAATGAAAGTCGTTCCTACAATATCCATGAATTGGATGCCGCCTCAAATAACTCCGTGGAGGACATCAGAAATCTGATTGAACAGGTTCGAATACCTCCCCAAATTGGGAGCCACAGTGTGTATATTATTGATGAGGTTCATATGTTGTCTTCCGCAGCGTTTAATGCATTTCTTAAAACCTTGGAAGAACCGCCCAATCACGCTATCTTTGTACTGGCCACCACCGAAAAGCATAAAATTATACCGACTATACTTTCTCGTTGTCAAATTTTTGATTTTAACAGAATATCGGTTAATGATGCCGCCAAGCACTTGGCTTATGTTGCCGAGCAAGAAAAAATTTCTGTTGATTCCAAGGCGTTGACAGCCATAGCGGTTAAGTCTGACGGTGCCATGCGAGATGCCTTATCATTCTTTGATCAGATTGTAAGTTTTTCGGGTAAAGAGATATCCTACCAAGATGCCATTGATAATTTGAATGTTCTTGATTTTGAATACTATTTTAAAATAACAGAGGCATTCCTAAATAACGATTTTAAGGAAAGCTTATTGATTTTTAATGATATCTTGAACAAAGGCTTTGACGGCCACCATTTTATAACCGGTTTAAGTTCCCACTTTCGGGATTTGCTGGTTTGTAAAGATTCGTCAACCATAGAACTATTTGTCTCAGGCGATGCCATAAAAAAACAATATTCGGAACAATCGCAAAATGCTTCGGTGAAATTTTTGTTCAGTGCACTCAAGGTGACCAATAAAACAGATTTGGCCTACAGAACCTCACAGAATAAAAGATTGCAAGTGGAACTCGCTTTGTTAGAAATTTCTAAAATTACAGAAATTCCTGAAACGTCGAAAGCTACTGCAAACAGTACCCAAACTCAAAACAAATCTGAATCACAAGTCAGAAAAAAAACTAAGAAGCAAGAAAAGAAAGAGGACGTAAAACAGAAAGGAACTACTTCCGGGGTAAAATTGGACACCATGCCTAAGGAGGAAACACCGCAAGAGGAACATAAGGAAAAAGAAACCGAAGTCGATTTTGACAACGCTTGGGCTGAATTGGTCTCAAAATTTGATAAACAGCCGCGACTAAAAGCTATGCTCAGCAGTAGTTCTCCGGAACCCGACGGCAATCTAATACTATTAAAAGTTGCCGGCAGTTTGCAACAGGAAAAACTGGAAACCTTGAAAGCAAAAATGGTCAGATTTTTACAATCAAAAACCGGGAACTCTAATTTGGATATGCAGATTATAGCCGACAAATCGGCAAAAAGTGAAGTACCTTATACTCAGAGAGATAAATATGCCTTTTTGGCACAGAAAAATAAAAACTTAAATCGCTTAAAAGATGAATTAGACTTAGATCAATAGACCTAACTATAAGAACCTACTATAAATGAACCTTTGGAAAAAAATATCTACATTCGGAGTCTCGGATGATATATCAGTTACGGAGAGAAGAAAAAGTGTTCTGTTGAATCAGACCTCTTTTTTTCTGATCGGTGTTACAGGTTTCGTGCTTGCTTATGCTTTAAGGTTGGAGTATTATGCTAATGCTCTGACAATGATGTTGCTCATTGCAGGGTTTGTCATGATTTTTCTGTTAAATAAAGTCGGCAAGTATAATATTGCAGCGATAATTATTTCATTAATTATTCCCTTTTTTATTATCGGCAATAGTTTGATTGCTAAATTGATGTATGAAACAGCTTCAGAGGTTGTTATGTATTTTGTACCTAAAATCGTTTTAATCTCCTTATTTGTCATTCCGTTTGTATTGATGGAGGTAGGCAAGAAACCTTTTATAATAGTTATCTCGGTTTATTTTATTTTTAGCTTGGGCTATGATGTTATACACGAATTAAGCGGTGTGGGAATTGAAAATGCTGTATTGTCTACAGATTTGTTTTATTTTTCTACGATTTCTACCGCCGTTTCACTTATAATAATAGTTGTTGGTTTATCATTTCTACAGAATATGAATAAAACAATAGAGAAAGACCTGCATATAAAGAACGCAAAAATAAATACCGCATTAAAATTGGCTGATAAATCACATGAGAAACTGCGTATAAAGAATATAGAACTTAATGCCC
>JAYEIA010000286.1:0-1161 GCA_034659855.1 Bacteroidota bacterium | reverse complement strand
ATCCAAAGGCATTCCGTCCACATACTCCATAAGCAAGTAGGCATGATCTTCGAATGTCCCAAAGTCAAAAATTTCAACAATGTTGGGATGTCGAAGTTTATCAAGGGTTTTGGCTTCCATTTCAAAGCGAGCCAATACTTCCTTGTTTTCGGCGAGGTTTACGTGAAGTACTTTCAGGGCTGCTTTTCGGGACAATGTACTGTGTTCGGCGAGATAAACCGTAGCCATTCCGCCCTCGCCAAGCTTTTTTGTTATCTTGTAATTATTAATAAGTTTTCCAATCATGGGACTTTATTTTTTTCCGTGTTTTAAAATAAATATTGTATTGTTTTTGATTTCAGAATACAAGATGGGGAATAAAATATAATTAAGCAAAGAGGAAATGAATGTTAACATCGGCACATAATATATTCCTTCTTTCATCATGAATATATAGACCGCACCGGAAACCGGAGTTAAGACAACCAGAAAAGAAAAAAACGTAGGGAGTACCGTTTTGGCTCTTAAGTCGGAGTTATATTTATGGGTTTCAATAAAGAGCTGCCTGAATGCTATAAATATCCAATAAAAATTAAAAACAGGAATAAACAAATAACCAACGGCTGCACCGGGTGATATGTTTGTTTCCCCGTCTTTAATTACACTCCAAGCTTTATACAGAATTATCAGGGACAACACAAAGGATGCAAAAAAGGATAAAAGCCCCAAAATCGCCGGCATTTCAATCAGGTAATCAATCAACATAAAAAAAAGAGCGCCAAAATAAGTACTCAAAAAAACCGTGTAAAGTGAATTGGTTTGTTTTATTTGGTCGGTTTTCGGTTTTGTTTTCCGTTGGTTTTGAGCCTTGTGATGTGGTTGCGCAGATTTCTTTTCCGGTTTGTTGTGGGGCGGGTTTATGGGGGGCGTAACAGAAGTGTCTTTGCTATTTTGCAATTTCACCAAAGCCTCTTTAAAATCGCTGCAAGAGTTAAAGCGCTGCTCTTTGTCTTTGGCCGTGGCCTTATCCACAATTTTTTGTAATTTATCGGAGACATGCGGGTAAAACTTCTTGATGGGAGGCAGTGGTTCAAAAACTATACTGTTTGACAGTTCCCACTCACTGAGTTCTTTATTATAAGGCAAACGTCCTGTAAGCATCTCAAACAAAGTAATGCCGAG
>JAYEIA010000285.1:0-1177 GCA_034659855.1 Bacteroidota bacterium | reverse complement strand
TGCAACAAGTTAATGTAAAAAAATTTGTTGCAAATCTTTTAGCAAACGCATAAAAAGCCGTATTACTTCTGTGTGTTCTCTTGCTTTTTGCAATATTTCTTTTTTATTGTAAGTGCTGTTTGCACGGTATATATTTGTAATTAAATCCGTTGTTTCGTTTTTAAGTTTTTCGCCAATTGTATATTTATACTCACGGCTGAAATTTTTTGTAAATTTAAAAATCTCAACAAGCAAATCATAACTTGCTTTATATACAGGTAATTCATAATGTAAACTCATGTAGTCAAAATGTAAAATAGCGTTTTTTCAAAAAAAAATTCGACCGCCACGGCGGTATTATAAAATAGTCAAATAACAAAATAGTCAAATAGTCAGTCCCTTAACAAACGAACACTCAAACCAACACTCTTACCGATGTCGCCCATGTCTGCATCCTCGTCGTTCGTGTCCAAGGCGCAACCCCATGCGCTCGTCCCATTATCCTCGGTAGCCGACCAAAAGCCGGTGGTGCCACCTTTGCCGCTGAAATAACCGCCGTAGTCACGCCAACCACCAAAAAGGACATTAAGATTTGAATTTCCGCCCTTAATTAGTGCTTTGTAGGCTTGTTCTCCTTTGCCACCATAATTATTTAATAAAGTTTCAAATTCTTGTTTTGTTGGTAAATGCCAACCGTTTGGGCAAGCATTTTTTGCGGTTTTCCAATCGTATAAATATCCGTATTTTGCTACATTGCTTTGCTTATCATCATAAGCCCAATAGTTTCCGCTACCTGGTTTATAGGCAAGATTTTCTGCCATCCAAACTTGATTGCCTATACGTACCCACTTGTATGTTTTTCCGTCTCTTTTATCCTTAAAAGTGCCAAATCGTTTATTTTCTTCAACCTTTATTAAACTATCCAAATAATACTTAGATTTTTCAACAAACCTGCATTCTGGAAAACTGTCTATTACAATTTTAAAAAAGGGTCTCTCCATCTTTTCCTTTGCACTATTAAATGCCTCTTTTGCATTTAACGAATAAATACTGTCGGCTGCTTCTGCAATAAATGTACTACTTGAATATTTGCTGATAAAATCATTGTAAGATTTTATCGTATTATCAGTCTTCGCTTTGGCAAAGTCTTCTTTCTCTATTTTTAACTTTTCTTCTTTTAAACTTACGCTTAAAAGAA
>JAYEIA010000284.1:0-1192 GCA_034659855.1 Bacteroidota bacterium | reverse complement strand
AAAGTTATGATATCCAAGCTGAATCCTACAATAAATCCATCGGACGTTTTGATAATATGATATACTGGCATGATGCAGTCAGATCCGGCGATCCGGATAATTATGAGGGCCGAACGGCTGCATTTTATTGGCGAAATATTTTTTCAGATATTATTCCGCATTTTACACGCGGGCGTTTTGAACAACCGCCCAATAATATGTTGAATTACGTCTATGCCATTTTGCGTGCTGTTATTGCTCGCAGTCTTGTGGGGGCGGGGTTGTTTCCTTTGTTTGGCGTTCATCACCGGAATAAATATAATGCCTATCCTTTGGCCGATGATATTATGGAACCCTATCGTCCGTTTGCCGACAGTATTGTACGAGATTTGACAGAAAAGTATTTTACGAAAGCGTGGTTCGACGAAGGGTTTAAATTAACGCCCGAAATAAAAAAAGAACTTTTGCAACTGCCCGTGATTGATGTAATGATAGACGGAAAACGAAGCCCCTTGCTGATTGCAACCCAACGAACAGCGGCAAGTTTATTTCATGTTTTTGCCGGCAACAGCCGCAAAGTATTATATCCTGAAATGTAATTCAGCTGCCCGATAAATAATAGATATATGCCTACACTCACCCGACTAAACCAATACAGAATTATGTGGCTCATGGTATTTTTTGATTTACCCACCGATAGAAAAAAGGACAGACGCAATGCGTCCTTATTTCGCAAACGACTATTGCATGACGGATTTTCTATGTTTCAATTTTCTATTTACATCCGGCATTGTGCCAGTCGAGAAAATTTACAAGTTCATATTAAACGTGTAAAAAAAATATTACCGCCGGAGGGGTTTGTTGCAATGATGCAGATAACCGATAAACAATTTGGGATGGTAGAGTTGTTTAACGGTAAAAAGAAGGATAAGCCCCCGGAAATACACCAACAGCTTACTATTTTTTAAAAAACAGTTATTTTATAAAAACTATATATAGTTGTTTTCGGAAAGATTATAGAATTAAAAAAACGACAGCTTGATTGAAAGCTGTCGTTTTAAGTTACACAGTTTTTTTATCCTATATCGAAGCGTATTGTTTTGTATATCAGCGAAATAATGCCGGCTATACTGTGTTCAATACGTCAAAGATACAATTCGAAAGCAATTCACAACAGATATTGGGCGTATGGTTGTAATTTGTAAAAGCTTTA
>JAYEIA010000283.1:0-24295 GCA_034659855.1 Bacteroidota bacterium | reverse complement strand
GTGAATTATACTTTAAATGGTTTAATTATTTAATGATGAGTCCTCTCCGAAAACCGGTCAAACGGATATACTTACAAAATACTCAAAACTAGTGTCATGTCAAGTATGAAATTTCGGGTAAGTTGCCGCTATTTTTTCTTTTTGTGGACTTACAAAAAGTGAGCATAGCCATAGCTACGTGAGTCTTTTTTTAAGTACTCAAAAAGGAAAAAGAGCAATGCTTGGTGCGAAAGTTCATACTTGACATGACACTAGTTTTGAGTATTTTGTAAGTATATCCGTTTGACCGGTTTTCGGAGAGGACTCATCATTAAATAATTAAACCATTTAAAGTATAATTCACGAATTATTCGGGTTAAAATTTATTCTTCTGAAATTGGAGTATTTTTATATTTTTGCAAAAGCATAAAAACAAATAACATGGATACAGTATTAAGCGGCATACGTTCAACAGGTAATTTGCACTTGGGAAATTATTTTGGGGCAGTAAGGAATTTTATAAAAATGCAGGAAGAAAATAATTGCTATTTTTTTATTGCAGATTATCATTCATTGACGACTTACCCAACGCCGGAAGATCTTCATAATAATGTAAAAACAGTACTTGCAGAGTATTTGGCCGTGGGTTTAGACCCTGAAAAATCGGCCATTTATGTTCAGAGTGATATCCGAGAAATACCGGAATTATATTTGCTGATGAATATGAATGCTTATGTGGGGGAGCTTGAAAGAACTACATCTTTCAAAGATAAGGTAAGGACGCAACCGGATAATGTCAATGCCGGACTTTTAACCTACCCGGTATTAATGGCGGCTGATATTTTGATTCACCGATCGCACAAAGTCCCTGTAGGGAAAGACCAAGAGCAAAATTTAGAAATGGCAAGAAAGTTTGCCAAGCGTTTCAATCATATGTATAAAGTCGATTATTTTCCGGAGCCTGAGCCGTATAATTTCGGTGAGAAGTTGGTCAAAGTCCCGGGACTCGACGGCAGCGGAAAAATGGGAAAAACAGCCGGCAACGGAATTTTTCTGGCCGAAGAAGCTAAGAACATTAAAAGGAAAGTTATGCGGGCGGTTACAGACAGCGGACCAAAAGAAAAGAATGAAGAAATGAGTGAACCCGTAAAAAATTTAATGGCATTGATGGATTTAGTATCTCAAAAGGAAACGAAAGAGTTTTTCTTGGCCGAACATCGAAATGCAACCATCAGATACGGAGATTTAAAGAAGCAGTTGGCTCAAGATATCATTGAATTTACAGCGCCCTTCAGAGAGAAGATAACGGAAATTAAATCGAATACGAAGTATTTGAGTGAAGTGGCGGAATACGGCGCAGAAAAAGCAAGAAAAAATTCAGTGCAAACATTGAAAGATGTCCGTGAAATTATTGGATTCAGAAGTTTTAAATAGAAAAATTAAGGCCAATAAAAAAAGCATTTCTCAACGGAAAAGCGCTTACACCGGCCAATTGTGCTGAGAGCTATGTTAGCAACTTAATCGTCTGATTAAGCACCTGTAAAGAATTATTTGTATATTCACTTATTGGCAACCTGCTTATTAATAGCTTTTTGCACAAGTGCGTAAGCAACTATAAATAGGCCTTAGGGCTTATTTAACCGTTAAGCTACAAGTTTAAAGTTTATAATTTCAAATTCAACTCCTTTTTCAAGGGTTTTTGTAGCCTTGTTAAGTAATAGTTTTGTTGTTTCGGTGGTTAGGTAGAAATCTCCGCAATTTTCACAAACCATTGCCGGCACATTTTTAAAAACAATAATTACACTTCCTCGTTCAAGCGTGAAAGTTACAAGACCTTGTTTTGTTGTTCCGTTTTTACAAATTACACAATCCATAATATTTATTTTTTACGTGTTTTATAATCATTTTCCCAAATATCCAATGAAGGGACATACGTTGTTATTATAACAGTTATTTTTTCTTTCTGATTGTAACTGCAAACTATATGAATTGGTTTTTGGTTACAAAATGCGAGTAATAATCTGCTCGGATATGGTTTATCGTAGGGATAATCCATTACTGTTTCTCCGTTTTCCAAAGCATATTCAACTTCATCGGTTGTTAATGCACGGCTAAACATTTGTTTAACTGCATGATTTGAATAAATCAATTCCATGTTATACGTAATTTCTTTTTATGAATTTTTCACTCCATTTTAATCCATATTCACCTACTTCTAAAGCTGTTACCGGCAGGACAATGAATGTATATTTTTTCCCCGGTTTTTAAGTTTAATTTCAGTAAATTAAGTATACCAAATATTTAATCATCTATTTTTTCGGGTTCCATTTTACTTCCACTTCTTTTGTTTTTTCCGTCTGTCTTGTTGATAGAAAAATTAAGGCCAATAAAAAAAGCATTTTTCAACAAAATGCTTTTTTAAATTAACAAACATTGACTTAAACAGTCATTATTTCTTTTTCTTTTTCTTTAATCAATTCTTCAACCTGCTTAGTGAATTTATTTGTAATATCTTGAACATTATCTTGAGCTGTGCGTTCTTCATCTTCTGAAAGTCCGTCAGCTTTAAGTTTTTTAATAATATCAAGTGTACTTTTTCTGGCTTCCCTGATACTGATTTTGCCGGTTTCCTCTTCTTGTTTTACAACCTTAACCAGCTCTTTTCTGCGTTCTTCGGTTAAAGGCGGAACGTTAATAATCAGCATATCGCCTTTATTTGCCGGGTTAAATCCCAGATTTGCTTTCATAATTTCCTTTTCAATGACTTCAGTCATCGATTTGTCCCAGGGCTGAATGGTAATCGTATGCGGATCGGTTGTATTGACATTGGAAACTTGCTGAAGAGGGGTAATTTGCCCGTAGTAATCTACCTTAATTCCGTCCAACATATGGACATTAGCTTTGCCCGCTCTTAGTCCGGCTAATTTATTCTTCAGGTAATTAATGGTTTCATTCATTTCAATTTCTGCGAGATCAAATGCCTCTTGGATATCTTGATTCATAACTGATATATTTTATAAGTCGTTACAAATTTAATAAAAAAAAATAATAATTGATGTGAAAATTGTCCTGAATTATAAAAATTTGTTTAAAGTAAGTAACTTATAATGATGAAAAGAAGTAAACTGTCAAATACAATTTCTTTAAAAATTTTCTTTTCGGGGTTGTTGAAAAATAATGTAGTAGGTACAACAGTTAAAAATGCCATTATTGGTATAAAATATTCGGTTTTGGACGGGTACAGAACGACCATTAAGAGGGTGAGTAAAAAACTGTGAAGTAAAAATTTAAAACTGTCTTTATGTGAATTATTTAAAGCGGAATATTTTACAGAGGTATGTACAATACCGAATAAAAGCAGTAAGGCTGTAAAGCCGATTCCGGCAATTTCAGTATATTCAAATGAAGGGATGCTCTTAAAGGTCGGAATTAAGTTGGAAAAAGGAAGAGGAGAAACAATAAAGTTACCTACAACAAAAAAGTGTATTCCGAAGAGGAGGTACAAAGGGGTCAAAAATCCAAATAAAGCGGCCAATATTTCTTTATATTTTCCTTTTCCGGCATTGATGAATGCAAGAGGTATGAGAAAAAAGAAGAGTACCAGATGATGATTTATCAGAGATGCTAAACTGAGAAGCGTTGCGGCATTAAAGTAATCAAATGAGGAGCTGTCTTCGAAATAGGCCAGTTGCAGCGTAAAAACAGCAGCAATAATCAGGGACATCGAGACCAAATCTATAAGGAATAGCGGGGAGTGGGGCAGGAGTATGATAAAAAAAAGAAACAAGTAGCCGTACAAAAAGTTATTGTCGAGCAACAGTCTGAATTTGTTGATATAATATATGGAAAAGAAAACAACAAAACTTAAGACAAAACCGGTCAAAATATATAATAGCGTCTGGTTTTCAGGAGAATACAGTTTTGAAAAAATAAGTTGAGTTAAAAAACTGTTGCCGGACAAATCATAAGTTGATTCTCCAAAAATAACGGGTATCTGAGAACCGAATATTAGAATTGTTAAAAAGACTAACCTATTAATTTTGTTGCTTTTAAAGAAATTCAACATAAGTTTGAGTTCAGTTTAAAAAATTATAAAGTTGAAAGTTAAAGTACTAAAAATAAGAGTTTTAAGTTAATTGTAAAATAATTTGTAAAACCCTGATAATTAAGCATATAACTTGTTTTGCTGAAACAGAACATACTTTTTAGACCGGACTCAAGTTTTCTTTGTTAATAAATCCCTGTTTAGAAATCGGTTAGACTTTAAACGGTTAATAATTTGACTTTTACAAAGAGTATATTTGTTGAAAAGCAAGGTATTGTATCATTATATCATTAAATAATTCAACCATTTAAAGGATATAAGTCAAAACCAATATCTGTCCGATAGTTTTTCTTATCAAATTTTATTTTATCGGCCGCTTTGTATACTTTTTTTAAGGCCTGTTCAATGGTTTCTCCGGCTGCGCTAACGGCTATTACCCGCCCTCCGCTTGTGACCACTTCATTGGATTGATTTTTTAGGGTTCCCATATGGAATAAAGAGCAGTCTTCAATAGAGTCTAAACCTAAAATTTTGCAGTCTTTGGAGTAGCTTCCCGGGTAACCGCCCGACACCAATATTACAGCAGCTCGTGATTCATCAAACACTTCAAGCTTATATTCCGAAAGGCTGTTGTTTGCTGTCGACAAAAACATCTCTATGGTATCACTCTTTATTCTCGGAAAAACCACTTCCGTTTCAGGGTCTCCCATTCTCACATTGTATTCAATAACAAAGGGCTGTTCGCTCACTTTTATCAGTCCGAAGAAAATGAACCCGGTATAAGCCATTTGCTCTTGCTGAATGCCTTCAATGGTCGGTTTTATAATTTGGTTCTCTACTTTATCAAGGAATTTTTTATCGGCAAAAGGAACCGGCGATATAGCTCCCATTCCTCCGGTATTTAATCCGGTATCTCCTTCTCCTATTCGTTTATAATCTTTGGCATTGGGCAGTATTTTGTAGTCTTTTCCGTCTGTAATCACAAATACGGATAACTCCATCCCGTCAAGAAATTCTTCAATGACGACTTTTGTTCCGGCAGTGCCGAATTTTCCCGAAAACATTTCATTCAAACTTTTTTGGGCTTCATCAAGGTCTTCGGTAATTATAACCCCTTTGCCGGCAGCCAATCCGTCGGCTTTTAAAACATAGGGCTTGTGCATGGTTTTCAAAAACTCTTGGGCTTCATCGGCGGTAGCTTTCGTAAAACTTCTGTATTTTGCCGTGGGGATATTATATTTTTGCATAAAGAGTTTAGCAAATTCCTTACTGCTCTCTAATTTGGCACCGGTTTTATCGGGGCCGATTACAGAAATTTCAGATGTTTCGGGGTCTTCTTTCAAAAAGTTGGTAATTCCTTTGGCAAGAGGTGCTTCGGGGCCGACAACAATAAGTTGAACATTATTTTTTAAAGCAAATACTTTGATCGCCTCAAAATCGTCGGGGGCAATATCAATATTTTTCCCTATTTCAGATGTTCCGGCATTTCCGGGTAAAATATACAAATTACTGCAAGCATTACTTTTTGCGACAGAAACTGCCATGGCGTGCTCTCTTCCTCCGGAGCCTAAAATAATAATATTCATTGCTGTTTTTTTTACAAAAATAAAAAAGAAACACTCATAATCGAATGTTTCTTTCCGGTGATTAATACCTAAAATGAGTGATTGTGAACTTCGATAAGCACCAATCTTTTTGAGCCAAAAGACATTACAACCAAACATCATGCTCCTATTTGGTGCACTCAATTTTTTTGTAAAGTTTTTGTTCTCAAAATATCAGCACTTTTCTTTATTCATAATCGCTCAATTTAGGTAAAATAAAAAGCAGGCTATTTTTCGGAAGCCCATTTTCTGATTTCGCTTCTGAACCACTCATCTGCTTTGTCGGTCCAATTAAGGGTTTGACGAATATATGCCACGGTATCTTTTTCAACATCAGTATAGGAGTTACCGTCCTTTACTTCGTCAAGTAGCATTTTAGCATCCTCCATGGATATTCTACCGTCACCGCTTCCTTTGACTGCATCCTCTGCAGCATCAAGTAAGGATTTGTCATACTTTTTTCCATCAATTTCTTTGTAATAGCTCATAAATTGTTTAGTTTTTTTGTTAGCACAAATTTCCACTACTAAGATAAAAAAAATATATTAATTAACGGGCTATACTAAATTATTAATTCATTTTTTTATTCTATAAAGGGGATAATATCATTACTTAGAAACCTTACCTATTTTATTTTCAATGGATTGTATTTTTTGAGTTAGCCGGTCGGATTTATTTTTCCGGATATCAAAAGTAAGGGTAGAGTATATTCTCTCACTGTCCGGTTCAAGAATGTTGTAGGCCTTTTCTACCATATTGAGAGCTTCGGGCATCGTTTCGGTTTCAATAATTGTTCCCATGGGGGTTAATTTATAATCGACTCCGCTTTCTTTTATCATTTTGATTACGCGGCTGACATACTCGCTTACAGAGCTGCCTTTGTCGGTGGGAAACATTGCAAATTCTAACAGGACTGACATAAATTTTTGATTTTAGTTTTATTTATTCGGGTTTAATGTAGTGGCCGGTAAACAGAACAGAGCCTGTACTGTTGTCGGTAATTACAAAAATAAAGGGTTTATTGACATTAAAAATAATTTCATTTTGAGGCGGAAGTGCAGTTTCTCTTTTCATAACTACGGCTGTTGCGGCTGCAGCCTCGGTGCCGTTTTCATTGGTATTGATAAAACTTTGGTGAATCACTTTATCAATACTTATGTCACTTGTATCACTCATGCCCGAGAAATCGGACTTTGATTCAAAGGCTAATTTTATTCCGGCATCTTTCAGATTATCAGATAAATACATTCGGTTATTGATTTTAAACTTTGGCAAGGAAAGTTTAACCGTCTCATATTTAGACTGTTTTAGAATGCTTGAAAAATATTGAAAGTCAAACTTTTTCTGAAATTCTTGAAAGGCATTTTCATTATCAGGCATAAAAATATGCAGGGATGCTTTTCTGCTGTAATAGGGAATCTCAAGGTGTAAATGTAATTTATCTTTATAAAATTTCATTCTGCTTTTCTGATTCATAAACAGCGTTTTCTGCTTGCTGTTGAAAGAGTAAAAAACATTTTCAACGGTTGCTCGTTTTTTAAATTTCTTATGCCATTCTGCTTTAAAATAAACGGCATTTACCAAGACGAGAATAGTCTCAAAGCTTAAATCATTTTCTTGAAGTAAATCTTTGATTTTGCCTTCCGTTTCTTTTTCGGTCCAATGATTAATTTTTTTCCGAGTAGTTTCTCGTGCTTTGGTTCTTCTGAAATTGACTTGTTCGGCCGGAGCGTTGTAAAATTTATTTACACGAGAAAAATAGTCTTTATGAAACTCTATCTGTTTAGAGGCCCACAGAGAGTTAGCCGATTTAAAAACATAATTTTCCTCTTGTTTGCTGTTGTCTTCAAGAAGTTTACGGAAAGCGGTCTGCATGTCCGATCGAGATTCCGGAAAATGCATTGTGGTTTGCATTTCTTTTGCCGTTTCGCCTCCGGCACCTTCGTAGGTCATGGCCAAGGCAATTGAAATGCTGTAGGGAGAAAAGAATAAATTGTTGTCATTATCACTGATGCTTTGATAGAACTCAAAGGCAAATTCATTGTTTCCCTTCACCACTTCATTGTATTGAGAATAGCCGATTAAAGTCATTGATGTTGTTAAAAACAGCACTAAAATTAAATGTTTCATAAGGATATTTTTAGTATGGGATGCATTTTAAAGTAAATTTCATAAACTTGACACACAAAACAAAGCTACTAAGATTTTGTGAATAATCAAATGATTAAACCGTTGCAAGCAGACCGGATATATATGAAAGTCAGAGGCAATTATAAAATAGCCCGAAAATTTGATAATATGCCGGATAATATTGTAAATTTGCATCCGCAATTATGTGCGACAGTATTAATTAGTCACCGGAGCGCATTATTGTATCAGTAGGTTTGAGTGTAGTTTAAAAAGGTTAAAAGTTGAAAGTTTGTAAAGTTAATTATCTGATATTTAACAAACTACAAGGAATTAACATATTTTAATAACTGTCTGAATATAAAAAAAACACACTTTTAGAATTACAACTTTTTATACTGAACTCATGTTTAAATAAAATTATTTTTATGAATAGAACGATTTTAATTTTTAGCCTAATTGCTGTGTTGAGCATGTTGTCTTGTGAAAGCATGGAGAAAAAACCCGCAACTTTTCTGATCGAGACAACCTATGGCAATATTACCGTAGAATTGTATGATGATACACCAAAGCACAAGTCTAATTTTATGCGTTTGGTCAATCGAGGATACTATGATAATTTATTGTTTCATCGAGTTATAGTCGGGTTTATGATTCAGGGCGGCGACCCGGAATCCAAAAATGCCAAGCCGGGGAAAGCTTTGGGACAAGGCGGCCCCGATTATACCATTAAGTCAGAAATTAAGGCCAATCATTTTCATAAAAGAGGAGCTTTAGCAGCAGCAAGAAAGGGAAATATAATTAATCCGGAAAAGCGGTCATCCGGTTCACAGTTTTACATTGTTACCGGAAAAAAATATACCATGCTCGAGTTAAATCAGCTGGAAAAAAGAGTGAATCACGGAATCAAAAATCAAGTTTTAAGCAACTATATAGGGAAAGACCCGGAGCTGAAGCAAAAAATTGAAGTTCTGAGAAAGGATGAAAATTTTACCGCTTTGGATTCCTTATTGCAAAAACTTTCGCTAAAAATTAAGAATGACAGTATAGGCCTCAAAGCGTTTGGTATTTCACCCGAACGCAAAGCGGTCTATTCGACCATTGGCGGAACTCCGACTTTGGACGGAGAATATACCGTATTCGGAGAAGTTGTAAAAGGAATGGAGGTTGTTGAAAAAATAGCAAGAGTACCGGTAGATAAAAATAATCGGCCGTTAAATAATATCGTTATCAATATTAAGCAAATACATTAGAAACGGATACGAAATAAATTATGATACTTAGGCGAAGTTATTTTGTTTCCGTTCCTTAGAACCGTAAGAAAAACAGGCGTTGAATATCGGAAAAATAAATGAATATGTTACAAAAAGCAAAAGCATACCTTAAGGAGGTTGAAGCATTCAAAACTCAAAGTCTTGACGAAGTTGAGGAATTCAGAATAAAGTTTTTATCAAAGAAAAACGGGCTGCTGACCAGCTTGTTTAAAGAGTTTAAGAATATTCCCAAGGAAGAGAAAAAAGAATTCGGAAAAGTTCTGAATGCTTTAAAAACCAAAGTCGGCGAAAAAATAGAGCAATTAAAAGCTGAAGCTCAGACACAAAGCGAGTCGGCACATGATTTGGATTTAAGTTTGCCCTATTTGCATACCCCCATGGGCAGCCGACATCCGATATCGCTTATAAGAAATGAAATTAATGATATTTTCTCTCGTTTGGGGTTTACCATTTCCGAAGGCCCTGAAATTGAAGATGATGAACATGTCTTTTCAAGGTTGAATTTTCCTCCGCATCATCCGGCACGCGATATGCAAGATACTTTTTTTATAGCCGAGAATCCTGATATTTTGTTGCGGACGCATACATCTTCGGTGCAAGTAAGAGTCATGGGCAACGAAGAGCCTCCCATTCGGACAATATCACCGGGCAGAGTATTTCGTAACGAAGCCATATCAGCCAGAGCCCATTGTATCTTTCATCAAATTGAAGGCTTGTATATTGATGAGGATGTTTCGTTTGCAGACTTGAAACAAACCTTGTTGTTTTTCTCCAAAGAACTTTTCGGAGAGGAGACAAAAATTAGATTACGACCGTCATACTTTCCGTTTACCGAGCCGTCTGCCGAAATGGATGTGTCTTGCTCGTTATGCGGCGGAGAAGGTTGCAATGTGTGCAAATATACCGGCTGGCTCGAAGTCTTGGGCTGCGGCATGGTAGATCCCAATGTGTTGGAAAGCAACGGAATAGACAGTCAAAAATATACCGGCTTTGCCTTTGGTATGGGCTTAGAGCGTATTGCTATGTTGAAGTACGGAATTAAAGATTTGCGTTTGTATTTTGAAAATGATTTAAGGTTTTTGAAACAATTTTCATAAAAGCCCAAGAGCAGACTTCGTCTGTTTTAATATCTTAAATAGCTGTACTCCTTTAATATAAAGGTTGCTATATCAATACTTCGTTAAATTACGAATTATTAATTACGAATTACAAACTAAGCACGTAATAATCAACACTTTAACTCGCTTAAGGCTTGCTTTATAAAGCATTGAATATCAGGTAATTATAAAAATTTAACGAACTATTGTATATAATTTTACGATATAATTGGGTACAGGCATTCAGGTATTTGCAATTATACACAATGTCCATTTTTTTATATTAAAACAGACGAATTCTGAAGAGTATATAAAACAAAAAGTCGCCCCTTGAGGCGACTTTTTTATTTAAGGTTGACTGTAAATTTGATTACCGTAGTTTTACGGACTCACTCGACCGTACATTCTTGGGAATGGTATGGTTTCCCTGATATGTTGTAAGTTACACATCCAAGCGACCATGCGTTCCAGTCCTAAGCCAAAGCCGGCATGAGGAACGGCACCGAATTTTCTTAAATCCAAATACCAACTGAAGGCGTCCATGGGTAATCCGTGTTCATTTATTTTTTCGATAAGTAACGCTCGGTCGGTCTCTCTTTCTCCACCGCCCACAATTTCTCCGTAGCCCTCCGGCGCCAGAACATCAACCCCTTTGGCGAGATCGGGAGCCGATTTGTCGCGTTTCATGTAGAACGCTTTAATTTTATGCGGCCAATTGTAAACCATTACCGGGACATTAAACATTCGGGTAAGCACCGTTTCATCGGAACCGCCGAAGTCAGAGCCGGTCTTAAAGTTTTTCGCCGACTCTATCCAGCCCGGAATGTTCCCTGCTTTAATTTCAAGGGCTTTGTTCTCATTTTTAAGTTCATCAATTTTTCTTTGGAGAAAATTTCTCTTTCCTTTTTTTACTCCCCCCTTAATTATTGTTTCTCGTTCGGCAATGCCGTCTTTATTTTTCTTGATTTTTGCTTGGAGTTCAGCCAAGTCTTCTTTTAAGGTTTGAAGCGTTGTTTTGCCGTTGACTTCTTTTTCTCCTTTCAGTATTTTTACAGCATCATGGTAGGTCAAACGAGGAAACTCATTTTCTGTAACCGCTTCAAGTATGGCCGTGTCTCGTTCCAAAATTTTCAATTCGCTGTTGTTTTTATCCAATACTGCTTTTACAACAAACCGAAGAAATTTTTCAATCAAATCCATATTCATTTCATTGTTATAAAAAGCCATTTCAGGTTCAATCATCCAAAATTCGGATAAATGCCTTCTGGTTTTAGATTTTTCGGCTCTGAAAGTCGGGCCAAACGTATATATTTTGCCCAATGCCATGGCCATAGCCTCTCCGTATAATTGTCCCGATTGCGACAAATAAGCTTCTTCTCCGTAGAATTCAGTACTGAAAAGTGATGTAGTTCCCTCGGCTGCGTTTGCCGTGAGTAGGGGAGCATCGGCTTGTATAAAGCCTTCTTGTTGAAAAAATTCGTGAATAGAAAAAATTATGGTATTTCTTATTTGCATTATCGCCCATTGGCTCTGCGAACGCAACCACAAGTGGCGATTGTCCATCAGAAATTCTACGCCGTGTTCCTTGTTTGTCAGCGGAAAGTCTTCGGATGTTCCGATAAGCTTCACTGCCGTTGCTTGTACTTCATAACCTCCGATTTGTTTATCGTCTTTTACAACGGTTCCTTTGATTTTCAGAGAGGCTTCTTGTCCGGCATTTTTTGCGGTTTCATAACTTTTCTCGCCGGCATCGTCAATATTTACAACACATTGGGTAAATCCGCTTCCGTCTCTGAAAACAATAAATTCAATTCCTTTACTGCTTCGTTTATTTGAAATCCATCCTTGAATTTCAACTTCTTTTCCTTCAAATTTTGAAAAATCTTTTATTTGTACCATCAATCGGTTTGTTTTATTACGAAAGCGACAAAGATAAATCTAATTTTATTTCTTTAAAAAAATAATAAGGAATCGGACGGAAGAAAATTTGAAACTAAAGTTGAGCTCAGTTAAAAAAGTTATAAAGTTGAAAGTTTATAAAGTTAAAATGCTAAAAATAAGAGTTTTAAGTTAGTTGTAAAATAATTCATAAAATTCCGATAATCAAGCACATAACTTGTTTTGCTAAAATAAAACATACTTTTACGAGACCCTCCGCCGGTGCGAGCTTGTAGCTCGTACCTTTTGCAACGGAGCTTTAGGAACGGATACGAAATAAATTATGATAGCGTAGGCGAAGTTATTTTTAAGAATTAAATTTGATATTTAATTATTTTGGTCTCACCTTTGGAGTGAGTTCATCTTCCAGTTGGAAGAAGCAAATCGAAAAACGCAAGCCTTGATGCTCTGCGTTTTTTGCTTTTAAGCCCTAAGGCTTGCACCAGTGTAATATTAACATAATAAGCTATTTCAGTTATAGAAATAGGCTCTTTTCAAGGAATTTGTTGGTCGTTATATTTAGTTTCGGCATATTTTTTGTCAAATCATAATTTTATGGTTATAGTTTAGAATACCCGAAACTTGCAATGAGTGGATACTGAAACTAGTTCAGCCTGTCAGAAAATTAACAAGGTAATATGCTATTAATCAGCCAACTATATCACTCATCAAAAATCATGCAAAATCACTACATTATTATCAACATTTTCCTTGAAAAGAGCCTATAAATATACAAATAATTTTTCATAGGTATCCGTGGTATGACCTTTAACCTGGTTATATGCAGAGCTAACACTATCTAAGAGCATAAATTTTTTATGGTCGTTTTCTAAATGACAACTCTCATCGCAATATATATTAAATGTTTTTTGCATAGCTTGATTCTATGGTTGATTATAAAATTAGAAAAACAATATCGTTTTTCTATAAAAATTGTGTTTTTTGAATAGAAACTATCAAAACAGAATTTGAAAAAGAGAAAAATAAAATGTTCCTGCCGGTTTAAGACGCTCAAAAAACTTCAAAAAATCTTTGGATACTGAATAAATGTAAAGCCGGTTTGAAAAATTTTACTTACTTTTGGCATGCCGTCAATCGGGAAGTATTTTTTTTTAATACAAGTGAAATGCTCTTGATTTTCAAGCCGAAACACATAATCAAAACTTAAAAAATTTGAGATAATCCGAAGTCAATGTTAAATCAGAAGTTAAAATATAAGTTATTACAGAAGCTGTCGCCTCAGCAGATTCAACTGATTAAGTTGCTGGAACTCCCTACACTTGAATTGGAGCAACGTATTCAAAAAGAGTTGGAAGAAAATCCCATTTTGGAAGAAAATGAGAAAGAAGAGCTGTATGAGCAAGAAGAAGAAGAACGTGATAACGAGGAAGACAGTACCTTTGATGATGAGGAAGAATTTTCGGTCGATGATTATTTGAGTGATGATGATGAACCGGCCTATAAACTTAAGGCCAATAATTACTCCAAGGATGACAAACGAGTAGATATCCCTTATTCAGAGGGCCCCGGATTGCAAGAGTATCTGAACGATCAAATCGGGATGAGAGATTTTACGGATGAGGAAAGGGAATTGGCCGAATATTTAATCGGAAGTATTCATGCCGACGGGTATATTCGACGACCATTAAGAGCCATCGTCAACGATTTGGCATTGACCATGAATATTTTTACTGATGCCGAAAAATTAGAAAAAGTTTTAAAAAAGATACAACGGTTCGATCCTCCCGGAATAGCCGCAAGAGACCTTCAAGAATGTTTGAGTAATCAATTGCATTATAAAGTTGATTATTTGGGCAAGAAAGAAAAACCGTTGCTTTTGGCCATGGAAATTATTGATAAGTATTTTAAAGAATTTTCAAAAAAACATTATACAAAAATAAAGCAAAGGGTAGGGATTTCTGCCGAAAAATTGAAAGAGGCGGCGGAGGAAATTATGAAATTAAACCCGAAACCCGGCGGTTCATTTTCCGGATCCTCTACTTCAACCCTCGGACAAATAACGCCCGACTTTATTTTGAAAATTATTGAGGGAGAGCCTGTGGTCTCGCTGAACTCTTCAAATGCCCCCGACCTTCGTGTGAACGGAACTTATGAAAGTATGCTGCGCGGCTACAAAAAGAATAAGAGCGGGATGAGTAAGAGCGATAAGAAAACCGTAGGCTTTATCAAACAAAAATTGGATTCGGCCAAGTGGTTTATCGAAGCCGTGAAGCAACGCCGAAATACCTTAATGCTTACTATAAATGCCATTTTAGGCTTTCAGAAAGAGTATTTTAAAGATGGAGATGAACGCCGGTTGAGACCCATGATTTTGAAAGATATTTCTAAAATCACAGGATTGGATATTTCTACAATTTCACGGGTTGCAAACAGCAAATATATTCAAACACATTTCGGGATATATCCTCTAAAATATTTCTTTTCCGAAGCTATGACTACTCAGGACGGGAAGGAAGTATCTACGCGAGAAATAAAAATGATTTTGCAGGAGTGCATCGACAGTGAAGATAAATCGAAGCCCCATACCGATGAAAAATTGGCGGATATTCTTCAGGAAAAAGGCTATAGAATTGCCCGCCGAACCGTAGCAAAATACAGAGAACAATTAGATATTTTGGTCGCCCGGTTGCGAAAAGAAATTTAAAAAATAAGACTCACTCTGAAAAAGAACTAATGAAAAATGCTCCGGCAATACTAATATCAATCCTCTTTCATCCCCTATTTTTTACACTCTACAGCTTTCTTCTGGTATTTTTCCTTCCGGGATATATGGATATGTTGCCGTATTCTTATAAAAAAACGGTGATATTGGTGTTTTCATTAACTTCGGTTTTGGCACCAATTATATTTTTGATTTTATTACGACTTTTGGGCGTCATTGAAAGTGTTACACTGGAGAAACAAAAAGACAGAAATTTTCCGCTGGTCATTGCATTCATTTTCTATGTTACCGGCTATATCTTGGCCGTGAGGTTTCCGGCAGATTTACCGCAAATGGTTTTTTCAATACTTTTTGTGGCCGGACTCAGTGCTTTAGTCGCCTTATTTATTAATATAAAATTAAAATTTAGTCTGCATATGCTGACAATCGGCTGTTTTGCAAGCCTTTTTTTGAGTCATTATTTTCTGTTTCAGGTCGATGTGATGTGGTTTAGTATATTGATTATTCTTGCCGCCGGAATTATTGCCGGTGCCAGACTCAAGCTCCATGCTCATCGCCCGCCGGAAATTTATGCCGGACTTATTGCCGGTCTGCTTCTTGGCATGTCTCCGTCTTGGTTAATAACGCTCGGGTGGATTTTGTAGTTTGATCTTTAGAGATAATTCTGCCGGTTTGCCTATACAGAATGTGCATTCAGCCAATTCAGAATATCGGAATATACCTCGTTTTTGTTCAGTTCATTCAGCATTTCGTGTCTTCCTTCGGGGTATAGTTTCATGGATAAGTTCTCTATGCCGGCATTTTCATAAAGTAGTTTTACCTTTTTTACGCCCTCGCCGTATTCTCCCACCGGGTCTTTTTCGCCTGAAAGAAGGTGTATGGATAATTTTTTTGAAATACTTTTCACCAAATTTTTGTGATTAGCCGTCTCAATTCCACCCAGCATGTCGTTAAAAAATTGAGCCGAGAATAAGGTCCCGCAGTACGGGTCATTAATATAGTCATCAACCACCTTCTCGTCTCTGCTTAGCCAATCTTGCTTTGTTCGCTTAGGTTTGATTTTTTTGTTGAAGTCGCCAAAAGCAATATTATCCAAAAGTTTTGCCGGATGTTTTTTTCCTCTGAAAATTGTGGTAAGGTATGACAGAAAAATCCCCAATTGGCCCAATAAACCGGCACTTGGTGCCGTTCCGGAAAGAATAACGCCGTCAATAAATTTTGATTTGTCGAGAATATATGTACGAGTAACAAATGAACCCATGCTGTGTCCCAGAATATATACCGGGTGCTCAGGGTTTTCTTCCTTTACTGTTTGTACTAATAAATGCAAATCATTGACCACGGTTTGCCAGCCGTTTTTTGGGGTAAAAAATCCAAGATCCTCCACCGAACCGGCCGTTTCGCCATGCCCTCTTTGGTCGTAGGTATAGGTATTGTAATTGTTTTTTGCCAGAAACTCGGCAAAGTCGGCATACCTTTTTTGGTGTTCTTGCATTCCGTGAACGATGATTACGGCTCCCTTAGAATTTTCGGCATTGTACTTTCTTGCCTTTAAATGCTTAGTATCCGGTGCTGTAATGTCAAAAGTTTCAAAGTTATTCTTCATGTTGTCTGTTTTTTTTTCGTGCTTTAGTCTTTCGTTTTTTTAATAATTATTTGAGTGAACCCAATATATTTAATGTCCTATGTTCTTTTTCAAAAATTTCTGACATCGGTCAGTACGTCGCTAAAATTTTCCGGATTTTGAATGACTTTGTCCAATAAAGCGGCGGTTTCATCCGGGGTGCTCAGTTCATTATTTTTTTTCAAATCAAGAAAACGCTGCACATTTGAAAACTCATTTTCATCCGTCGCTCTGATTTGGTCTTGCATTTTTGTATCAATCACTCCCGGAGCCACCGAATAGACCTTGATACGGTGTTTTTGTTCCTGAAATTTTTGCTCTTCGGCTATCACTTCCGTTATCATATCCAGCCCCGATTTTGACGAACAGTAAGTACCCCAGGCATCAATTGCCCGACGAGCAGCACCCGAACTTATATTCAGTATTATTCGCGGAATTTCAAGGGTTTGATATTTTCGTATAAAAGCGTTCATTAATACAGCCGGAGCGGTGATGTTTACTGTATAATCGCTGATTATGCCTTCTGTATTTTGTTTTCCGAACCGGGCAATTTTATTAATAACGCCCGAGTTATTTATCAAAATAATTTTATTGGCCTCCTTTAGGTTAGGAAAACTAAATACTTCTAATTGCTCAAGCCTGGATAAGTCCGTTTTGTGATGTGTATAGTGCTTGTGTTGAATAGATTGACTTCGTGAGTAACCGAAGACTCTGTTATTCTCATTTTTGAGATATAGTTCGGCTAAAGATTTTCCGATTCCTCGGCTTGTTCCGGTGATAAAATAATAATTCATTGATTTGTTTTTAGAGTTTAAGCAACCGAAACAAAATAATTTCGCTTACGCTATCATAATTTATTTCGTATCCGTTTCTAAGCAAATATAGGAAATATATTTCAGGAAATGAACTGACATATTTCATTAATGCATTCTGTTTTATTAATTTTCCAGGCAGAGTAGGGCAGAGGAAAGCTTTTTAAACCGGCCCGGTTTAGCATGCGGTATCTTTCGGTGGTAAATGTTTCGGCAAATTGCCCGGGGTAGCCTATGAGGTCAATGGCAATGAAATGTTTATTTTTTTCCGCAACCAAATCAAGGGTATAACCGGCAACCGGAAACCCCACATTTATACTAAAATTTTTCTTTTCAAGACATTGTTTTACTTCCAAGGCAAATTTATCTTTAGGTCGAGTTGCACTTTTGAAGTGATTGCTGCGGCGTTTAAAACTTTCCAAATATTGATGCAGTAATCCGCTTTGGTCTAATTGATTGGAGTTAATTGAATGAACAATATATTGTAGGGAGCGTGCTCTGGTCACGGCAACATTAAAGACATTGGGTTTTTCGATGTGCCGAAAGGCCATGAAATGCGAGTCGTTGTCCACAGCCATACTAATAAACATAATGTCTCGCTCTTCACCTTGGAATGCATAGGCCGTACCTACAGAAATGTTGTAAGCGAGCAAGTCATTGATGTGAAGCTCCTGTTTTACTCTTTTGGAAATATATTCTGCTTGAGCTCTGAACGGAGACAGAATGCCGACAGACTGTATTTTACTGTACTCATGGGTTTGTTTTTGAGCAATCAGTTCAGCAATTTTATTCATAATAAAATCAGCCTCAGCTTTGTTGTAGCCCGACTTCTCTCTTTTTCCGTCCACCTGTTTTATTCTTATTCCTTCGTCAAATGCTTGATTGGGGAGCGAACTCATTATGCGAAGCGTATCGTTGTAGAATTGTTTATTACTGAAACGAATAATGGCGGGCAAGCTTCTGTAATGCTCATTTAAAGTGCTTATTTGTTTGTGGTTTCCGATACTTGACAGAGTAATATCCAGAATGCTGTTATCTCTGTAGTTGGTTTGTTCTTTCGGAAGGGGGCTTAATTTGAATTTATCGTACAATATATTTTGCTGTGCTCTCGATAAAAACGAGATATGTCTTAACTGTTTGGGATCTCCTGTCAGAACAACTCGTTTAGCTCTTTGGAAAATCGGGAGAGTACTTGCGATATCACATTGCGTGGCTTCGTCTATTACCGCAATATCAAATAATTCCTTTTTGAGGGGTAACACTTTGTATATGTCGCTCATTTTTACCAACCATACCGGAAAAGTTTTCAATATGACATTCAAATCAATTTTGCTGAACAGAGTTTCTTGGATACTTCCCACACGGGCTTTCAGTGCTTTCTGCAGGGTCATTAATTCTTTTCTGTTTTTGGATAAGGTATTGATAACTTGTTCGGCATACTGCTCACTGATAAACTCTTGAATTGTTTTATGTTTTATATCCAGAGCGGTTTCTACACTATTGAGCATATGCGAAAGATTCTCGGATTTGTTCAATCGGTATTCAATCCAACGGCGTCTAATTTTTCCGAAAAATGAATTCAGCTGTTTGTCATCGGCAAAAAATTCTCCTCTTTTCATTTCTTTTTTGGCTCGAGCCAAAAAGCACTGCTCTTTTTTTGAAATGCGTTTTGATAAACGACTAATGTTTTTATTCAATAACTTTGCCGAAAGCTCTTGATTTTGTTTAAAATAGCCACTCAAAATATTTTCCAAATCTTTCTTGAGTTGCCTTAAGTATTGTTTTCTGCCGGCTCTGATTACGGGGTCTTGAGAATTGAGGAGTCCTTCAATTTTGTCGGCAATTACATCTACGGCTTGATCGGTGCGTGAAGCAATAAGGACAGATTTTCCTTTGGACATTTGCTCTATAGCCAAAGCCGAAATGGTATAGGTTTTTCCGGTACCGGGCGGACCGATAATAACCGATAACGGAAAGCGACTGCTGTTTTTTAGTGCATTAACTTGGGCATGGTTTAATATAACCGGGGTTTTGCCGACGGGTAGGCTTTCGGTTTGCTGTACGTTTTGCGGTTTAAATAAGTTTTGCAAAGGAACCGAAAACGAGTTTTTCTCGGCAATTTCATCCAACTCATTTATTATTCCTCGAGTATCCGTAGATTTTTTTATCATTCCGCAGGCACTCACGGAAAGGAGCTCAAAATGATTTTGAGGATAGTCGCTGTGCTTAATTCGAGCTATTTTCTTTTTGGCTTCTTTTTGGGACAGTAAATCAGGATACTGAATGAGTCCCGAAGTATCTTGATGCTCGATATATTCGTTCAGAATACTGCTTATTTCGTATATTTTTGCGGTATCAATATCTTGGCCGTGGATACTGTTGAAGAGTTGCTCATACAGTTCAGATTTTGAGTTATCATCTGTCTCCTCAAAAATATAACCCAAAGTGCTGTTGTTAATTCTCAGGCGTTCTATATCGGGTTGCAAATAAAGTATATTATTGTGTTCAATAATCTCTGCCGGGCATATCAGTAAGGGGGAAAACATATGTTGCCGATATTTGTTTTCTGACTTTGTTTTTCCGGCAATAAATAAGGAGCAATACACCAGTTCTCGTTCTTTATTCCATATCAGTGAATTTTTTTTTAAGTCTTCTGCTTTGTCTTTATCAATAGGCAGGTAGGGAAGAAAGCCGGTGAGGTACTCTTCTTTGTCTTCAAAGAAAATCTTATTGCTTACGGAATCGGACAAGAAATTGAATATACTCCCGGAACGTTTATCGGCTTGGTAGCAAGCTTTGAAATAGCGGATGGTGTTTGTTATTTTGGCAGACATATCGTAGGTTGTAAATATTTTTAAATGAGATTGTTAATACACTTTAGGGCTATAGTTTAGTATAGAGGTGTTATTTTGAATATGATGATTATAAGGCTTTTACAAGAAAATATTCAAATTTCCGGAGGTTGAGCATGTTGTTTTGCAAACAACATGCTCAACCTCCGAAAAAGCAACGTCATTTTAAATTATAGTCCACTTTAGCTAAACTGAGGGGCATCAATTTAAGAGTGCAACAATCCGGGTTAAATATACAGAAAAAATCAAAAATATGCAATCCTGTTTTTACTGTTCCTTTCGATATAAATAAACTTTTGCCCACCGTTCCCTTAGTATATCATGGGGTTGCGTAAGCATGATTTAAGCAGATATATACCTATGCGAATTTATCTTTAATCCATTTCGGAACAATAATCGCTCCCACCAAAAGGTAGGGATAGTAAGTAAACAGTCGCCAAATGAAAGCCATAATTATGGCAATACCGGCAATTTCCGGCATAAAATCCGACAGAAATTTAGAGAATACAAACTCGGAGAAGCCGCTTCCTCCCGGTGTCGGACTTACCAGCATCATAATCCACATCACCAGTTGCCGAGAAAACAGCAAAAAGTGACTTTTCTCAAAAACAAAAAAGGCCAAAAACATGGCATTCACTACCCAATACCTTGCAGTCCAGGATAAAAATGTGGCGCCGAAGGTCTTTGCCCAAAACATAAATGATTTACCACGCAATTCTCTTGAGTTTTCGATAATATCGAGACCGGCTCTTCGAGCTTGAGGACGCCATCGACGTAAAAACTTGATACCGAATAATTTTAGTAAAAGATATTTTATCAGTCGGGGTCTTACAAACAGACCGTAACTCAATATCGCCAGATAAGCAAATTTTAAGGTGTAACCTACCACGGCAAAATAGAAAAATTCGTTGGAAAATGACAAGCCGGAAGACTCTCCGATATTAAAAAGTCCCTCGCTTCCGGCCAACAACAGCAAGAGGGGAAACATAATAATGAAGTATAGTTCATCTAAAAAGGAGGTGGCCATAACAATCGCTGAGCTTCGGCCGATACTGATTCCTTCTTTATGAACAAACACAACCGCAACACTCGTACCGCCGACTGCCGAAGGGGAAATGGAGGAGGTAAATTCCCATAAAAAAATAACCCGAGCGGCTTGTATCCAATTCATTTTATTATCGCTCAATATTTTAAGTCGAATAATGTAGCCGATATCTCTGGTGATCATGAATAAACCGGCAATAAAAAGCCAAAATACACCCATTTTACCCACCGCAATAGCTGAAAACGGAATGTCTTTTCCTCGAAGCTGAAAATACAAAACCACAGCAAAAACTGTAAGACCGATAAGTATTGGCCAAACAATTTGAAGAGGACGAATTTTTTTTACAAATTCTTTTTTCTCTTGCTTTGTCTTTACTTTTTTACCCATGATTTTTTTTTAATAACAGTAATACTTTCCGGTGGTTATTTGGGGTTGTAATTCGCTCCGTCAAGAATTTTTTGCGTATCATTTTCGTTCATTAGATCGCTTAAACTCAGGTTGGGATTGTTCTGCATATAGGCAAAAACAATTTTATAGCCGACAAAAGCAGCCGCCCTCGGTGCCGATGCATCAGACAGCGGTATGGTAAACGGAGCGTTTTGAGTGTACTGCCTTATTTTTAGTAAATCATTTGAAAACAATAATTTATCTTCAGTGAGGTGGTTGTATATATTGGCTTCATTTTGTTGTACCCACTCGAGTTGCTTTTCCGTATAGATAAACCGTGTTGTATCCGGATAATTCGGCAAAAGAGAGTTTGTGAAATACTGTACCTTTCCGCGATAAATCATATTTTCGAGCATATTGGAGCCTTTGAGGTTGAATAAAAATTCAGATTCTGCTATGGCACCGGCTACATCAACGGGAATATAGGCTTTATCCATTCTGTAGCGGAGATATTTGTCCGCTCCTTGATAGAAATTACAATCTTTACCCAGGTATTTGTCGAGCGCAATGCCGAGGTATGATTCCGTGGTAATTACGGAATGATTAAAGCCGGACAGAAACGTGACAATATTCGGGAGTTCTTTTTCGGGAAAATGCAGTTTGTAGTACTTGAGTAGTTGAATAATTTGCCCGTCAAGTATTTTATAGTCTCCGAAGATACTGTCAACTGCGGCGAAAATTCCTTCGGCTTTATTGTACTTGATAAAGTTCAGAAAATTTTCTTTATAGTGCGTAGAGTCATGCAATGATAACCGTAAAATTTGTGAGTTATAAATTTCAAAAAAGTCTTTGTATTTCGTTGTTTTTTTATTGATGAAAGTGTCGGCATTATTGATGTTGAAATTTTTTATTTCTGCATCAAAATGGTTTACTTCAACATTTAAATCTATAGTTGAGATATCTGCTTCAAACGGATTCTCGTTGCAAGAAAAAAGACTGAAAAGGATTAAAGCAAGTAGGATGTTTCGTTTTGACTTCATGATATTCAAGGGTCAGCGGGTTTAAAATTTGATTTTTTGTTATCGATAAAACAAGTAAATTCTACAATAGTATAGATTTTTATGAAAGGTACAAACCTATTTACCTAAAATAATTTATACATCCCGTATATTGAGGCTAAATCTTATTTTGAGGTGCCGGGAGAAAAACGGCTTAGTCTGAGAAAGAAGAAGTCTCTGTCTTTTGTATCTTTACTTATCATCATGTATCGTTTAATTCTCCCGTTAATATTTTCAACGATGGCGTTGGTATCTCCTTTTATAAAATAGTTTCTGATAATGGTTTCGTTTCTTTCATCCATGGATTTAAAATTCAGAACAGCAACCGGCTTTTTGATTCCAAGATGATAAGCTTTATTTTTATGAGCTAACAGACAATTGAAAATATCACTGATACTTTCTCTGTATGTCAACTGCTCGAAAAGCATACAGAGAAATTGAGACCGGCACTTAAAATCTTATGTTCGATAATTTCCGTTATATTTATCGACACTTTTATCGAATTCATACTTTGGAATGAACGATAGAAGTTGAGAAAATACAAATTGTTCTTGCTGCCTAATATTGGCGCTTTGATTTTTAAAAAGCTCCAAAATAAATTTTTCAAATCAAAAAAAAATAAAAAATATTGTATTTATAAGTAAATAAATAACTTAGAAGAGTAAAATATATCTTAATGCAAGATCAGTGATGCTTTATTTAAAAAATATTCTTAATTTTAGAGGATATATTTTTAATCGTATGACAAAAAAACTTATATATACAGCTGTATTATTGATGTTTTGTGTGAATTTATCTTCGGCACAAAACAATGTCGATTTTAAAAAAAAGAATTTCAAAAATGACATTGCAGGCTTTGAAAAGGCAAAAAACCATATCCAAAATGGTGATATATATTATAAAATAGGTACGGGAGCATATAAAATTGCTGTTCTTTTTTATGAAAAAGCACAAGAGTTTAATCCGAATAATGATGAATTGAACCTTAAAATCGGAATATGCTATCTTCATACCGATCAAAAAGACAAAGCAAAAGATTATATTCTGAAATCAATTAAACTTCAGAAAAAAAAGAAATCTTATGCTCAATATTATTTAGGGAATAGTTTGCAGTATGAATCAAAATTTGAGGAAGCAATAAACTCTTACAATAAATTCCTTGATAATATGCCTTTATACAAAAGAAAAAAGTGCAAGCGAATGGCACTCAAACGAATTTCTGAATGCGAATCAGGGCAGATTTTGCTTAAAGAAAAATTAAATATTGATATTCATAATCCGGGGGCTGAATTAAACAGTGAAAATTCAGAATATCTGCCACAGCTTTCTTTTGCAGAGGATACATTATATTTTACGTCAAGACGAAAATCAGGAAATACAGAAACAGCAAGCATAGACCCCGGCGATTTTCTGTGGTTTGAAGACGTATATACGGCAATTTATAAAGACAGTAGTTATGTTGTAAAAAATCAAGGGGAATTATACAACAGACCTTTTCATGACGCATTACTCTTTAAATCAGATAAATATAAAATAATTTATCGTTCAGGCAAAAACGGCGACCTCTATTTGCAAACAAAAAATGCAGACGGAATATACAGTATTGAAAAATTTCCGGAAACAATAAATTCAAAATATAAAGAATCATCAGCAGTATTATCGCCCGACGGCAATACCTTGTATTTTGTGAGCAACAGGACTAAAAAAAGTTTCGGAGGCAGCGATATTTATTATTCTCGGAAAGACGATGAAGGAAAATGGGAAAAACCC
>JAYEIA010000282.1:0-6217 GCA_034659855.1 Bacteroidota bacterium | reverse complement strand
TATTACAAACTGTACAAAACAATGAATGATTCCCTTTTTGAAGAATCCAAAACAAAAACTATTAATGAGTTGGAAATTTCTTACGAAACCGAAAAAAAATAACAACAAAATAGTTTATTGGCGACCGAAAATAGTTTGCAAAGAGCTGAAATTAATTCTAAAAATACCCTTATTTATTCTCTGATAATTATTTTTATACTTGCGGTCGGAATTGCTTTGGTTTGGTACATTGCACATAACAGGGCTGTAAAACAAAAGCATCGCATACAGCTGGGGCAACAGAAAATTGAAGCCCAAGAACAAATCATCCGTGAAGTATCATCTATGCTGCATACCGATATGGGAGGTGTGCTTAGCGGCTTAATTATCAATTTGCAAAATAAAGACCCCGAAAACAAATTGCAGGAAGAATCGAAACAGCTTCAAGGTATATACAACCGCATACGCAAGATGTCGCATATTTTGGCTTTGCCTTCTTTTGTGCAGTCAAATATTGAAGATGAGATAAATTCGCTCATTAACAACATAAAAATTAAAGGTTTGGAGGTAAACACCGAAATTTATTCCGCAAAGGGTTGGAAAGATGTTGATTCCAAAATGCAACAAACTATTTATCGCATTGCACAAGAGCTTTTTACAAACTCGCTGAAACATGCAAAAGCATCAAGAATTGATATTCAAATAAGCCGTACCGACAATCAAATATTCCTTGTTTACGAAGATAATGGCATAGGCTATGATCCTGAAAAAATCAATAAAAATCTTGGCTACAAAACAGAAATAGAAGAAAGAACGCTGCTGATAAACGGCGAATTGTCTGATAACAGTCGCCCCGGACACGGTACAAGTATTATGATAAGTTGCCCTGTGAAAACAAACGATTAATTACTTTTGTGATGGAAGAGAAAATACACATTCTGCTCGCTGATGACCACCAATACATGCTTGATGGCTTTGTGATGCATTTGAATAATTTTCCGTTTGTGGAATCGGTAACAACGGCCACATCCGGGGATGAATTACCGGAAATTGAAGAAAAAAGAGATTTTGATTTGGTAATTACCGATATAGAAATGCCGGGAAAATCCGGTATTGATGTTTGCCATTTAATAAGAAAGAGAAATCCCAAACAAAAAATCATTATAGTAACCGGTTTTGCACAAAGCGATTACATACGTGCTGTGTTGAGGTGTGAACCCAATGCCGTTTTAGATAAAGTCAGTATAAAAGACCATATTGAGAAAGCAATCAATGACGTATGGAACGGAAAAAAATATTATTCGCCGCAAATTCAGAAAATTATCAATACTATTCTGACTAATAAAAAAACCGAACGCCGTACTATGGCTATTCCAAGCATAACCCCGCGCCAGAAGCAAGTACTGAACCTGATAGCTAAAGGTAAAAGCAACAAAAAAATCGGAAAAAAATTATTCATCACACCCCATGCCATAAATAGCCATCGTGCTGTGCTGTTTGACAAATTTGATGTAAATAATGCGGCCGCCTTAATAGCCAAAGCTTCAAAATTTGGATTTTTGGATGCTGAATAGCAGACTAAGAAAAAAGTTGTTATTCAACAAGTTGAATGCCTATTAGAATACAATAATTTTTGCTGAGTGCTTGTAATAATAGTTCGGGATTATATCAATTTCCAAATTAACGTCCTCCAAAAGAAATATTTTGAACCGACGACTTCTATTTCTCCTTTACGCACTTCTGTTATTTTTAAATCAAAAACTAATCCTTTTTGAGGCCCGTACATTGTTCCGTTTAGCCACTGTTTGTCATCTTTGTCAAATTTCAAGTTTTGTATAATTACTTTTCCGACGAGCAAATCGTTTCTTTTAGATTTATCGGGATTATTAATGTCTCTTGTTTGTCCGTTTTCAAACCCGGTCAGACCGATTAATTTACCAAAATATTTACCGTTTTGTTTAAATATTTCAACATCAATGTTGTTGGGCAAATAATACTTTCCAATAATGTCATCCGGCTTTTGTGCAATTGTTGACATTATTGAAACCGAATATAGAACTAATATTAATAATAGATTTTTTATTAAAAACTGTATTTAAGTTTAAAATATAACATTGAATTATCTTGATATTGTCCGAATTGTCCGGCTTGGTCACCGACAAAAATATTTGCTCCGCCGAGTATTGAAAAACTACTGTCGAAATCGTAGCTTATTTTTGGTCTGATAAGTGCATCTTCATTGGTTAACCCGATATAAGAAAATAATTCTAAATGCAATGTTTCTCGTAACATATCATATCGAGCCAAAAAAGTTGCCATATTATTAATCTCATCATCTTTCATCAACTCATCATAATCCAAGATGTATTTTTGAATGAATTGCGTGCTTAATTTCACGTTTCCGATATTAAAATCAAGCCCTGCAACATAATTCAGATAATCTTTTTGAATAATTGCATCTTCGACCGTAGGGTCTTCTGTCTGAAAGTATTTTCCGTTATAATATGCTGCTTCACCGCGCAATATCACTCCTTTTATTTCTGTACTGAATGAACCTCCGCCCAAAAATAAACGATGATGTTCGGGAGTGATATTTAAACCCGTCAACATTGGTTGCTGTGTTTCCGGATTCATACCAAATTCTTTTTGAACGTGCATTGTAGGCGTGTCGTCCCAAGTGTAACCTCCCATTATTTCAAAATCAATGGCTGATGTGAGTGCTGTGTATTTTGCAAAAAATTCACTATTTTCAAGGCTTGGTTTTATTTCGGAATTTGACCAGTCAAAAGTCGGTTCTACCGGAAAGTCGGGTTGTGAATACCAAACTGAATTTTCCGCAGGCATTTTTATAGGTGTAAAGTTTGGAGCCCATATAAATTCTAATGTATGGTTTCCGATATAATAATCGAATTTTACGGCTGTAATACCTGTTCTGACTTCATTGAAATCAGGCAATAAAAATTCAGTTAAATTCAAAGGTGACACTACATCGGTAATAAAAACACCGTCTGCTTTTCCCCATACAACTTGTTGCTTTCCAATTCGTAAGTCAAAATTATTAAAGAATAAATCCAAATACAATTCACGCATTTGAATGTTTAAACTGTCCGACCAATAATGATACATCATAGGGTTTGCTTTAAATGCTACTCTGTTCCCCATTTTCGAAATATCTAAGTTTAATGTATTTTGTAAAATTGAAAAATCGCCGGTTTCATACATCACACCCGTGTAGTTTCGTGCAAAGCCTGAAATGTCAGGTGTTTGTGCTTTTGCAAATATTGATAGCCCTGCAAATATTAGTATTATGGATATTTTTTTCATCTTGTTTTTTTATTAATTATGATAAATTTATCAACTTCTATGATTTAATAATAATTCAAATTGATTTTTTCCTTTGCCGGTTAAAAAATCTTTGAGTCCGGTCTAAAAAGTATGTTTTATTTTAGCAAAATAAGTTATGTGCTTAATTATTAAGGTTTTACAATTTATTTTGCAATTAACTTAAAACTCTTATTTTTAGTACTTTAACTTTATAAACTTTCAACTTTATAACTTTTAAACTGAACTCATCTTTGCGGTTAAAATGCTGTGCATAATTCTAATCTTGACATTAAAATATCTTTTTATCGCTCCATTTCATTATTTTCTCTATGGTGATCCCCATAATTATTACGAAAATAATGGTCAAGCTCAATCGTAATAACATGAACTGCGGTCCGAGGAATTGAAGCTCTACCATCTCCTGCGGTATTTTTATGCATGCCCACGCTGAAAGAAAAACAATGATATTGGATATTTTAGCTCCTTTTTTCAGCAATGAAGCTGCCATAGGAAAAGCTACATAGAGAGGCCCCGTTGGTAATCCACCAAGAATTACAGCAAGGACAATACCTTTTATTCCGGATGTTTTTCCAAGATACTTTACAACAGCTTCTTTTGGTACGAAAACCGCAAAAAGACCCAATAGCACCATCACCGCCGGAAGTATCAATATCATTTCAATGAAAAAATCCCAAGATGTGTTGATTACCAGCTCCTTTCTATCCGGGAAAATCGATACAAGAATTACGGTGATGATCAAAACCGCTCCGAGAATAATTAAATCTCGTATCATTCCTTTTTTTTGCGTTTCTTTAATGTTTTGATTCATCTTTCTGTTAAGCCCTAAGGACTATTTATAGTTGCTTACGCACTTGTGCAAAAGTCTATTAATGAAATGGTTACTAATAAGTAAATGTGCAAATAATTCTTCACAGGTGTTTATCTGACCCTTTTATAGTATTGCCCCCATAATGAGGGCAATGATAATTGCAATGACAAAACTCAAGCCGTTCCGGAGAATTGCCATCTTCTTTCCGAGTTCTTTTATCTCCAGCGGTAATGTAATTGTTCCAATCATAGTTAGTGTAGTGATAAAAGCGGCAACTGAGGTAATCGATGCTCCACTCTCAAGAAGAGACGCTCCAAGAGGAAATGAGACCAGAGATGGGATGTGCGTCAACGCACCTGCTATTCCGGTAAGAAGCACACCACCTATTCCCGATTGCTCTCCTACAAATCTTGATATTTGCTCCTGAGGAACAAATCCTAAGAGAAGTCCGATGGCGAGTACAATGATAAATATCACCGGAAGTATTTTGAAAAAGGACTTGCCCGCCATCTTTAACGATTTAATCGCTTTCTTCTTGTTGGCAATAAAAGCGATGATCAGTCCGGTGATCGCTATGCCATTTATGATAAAGACAACTATGTTCATTTGTTTTTTTCCTTTGCCGGTTAAAAAATCTTTGCTGCTAAAAGGCTATCCTTAATTCTAATCTTGACATAAAAATATCTTCTGGAAATAATTGACTGTCAACCCAACTGAAAATAGTTGTAATTTTAGCATGATTAAACAGTTTCATTCCAAATTCTAAGTCAATTTCAGAAGTTTTGTTTGCTTCAATTTGCCCGACAGCTTTTAGTCCTATGTTGAATTTTAATTTGCCGGGGAAATTATGATTCAAACTTGCTTGCCACAATGGGAAGTCAACAGCATCTAAACGCATAATTTCGCCCAAAAACATATTGCTGAATAAAGGCTGAAATATTGCATCTTCATCTATATTGTATTTTCCGATATATGCAGCTCCTAATTTTGTATAAGCCCCGGAGCCCCATGTCAAACTTTTTCCTAAGCTTGCAATATAAACCAATGTATTATTAAGTTCCATATTTTGATATACTCCGCCGGTTTGAAGGGTAAAACCTGCGGGCAAATTAAAATCAACAAGCGTTCCGAGATATAGTTTATTATTAGGAATTATTTCCCCAAATTCATCATAAACGATTAAACCGATATTTGAAACCAATTCTTTTTTGTCGCTGCCAAATTCCGAACTTTCGCTAAACTCATCAAACTCATCAAATTCATCGGTCTCTTGAGGTTTTTTATAATTAGGATTCCAATTAAGAACAAATCCGGCTAAATTAGTTTCTCCGGCTTTTTCTCCTATATTTTCGGTGAAATCATTGATAATTAAGTTATAAAGATGCCTATTACCACAAAAACGTCCCATTCTTGCAAACATATCCATTACTGTTCCTGCACGAGCATTTAGAGTGAAAGCTCCAATTTCTCGGTCGAGACTTGCTCCAAGAATTCTTTCGTCAATAAGGAAATAATTTCCAAGCTTTGTTTCGTGCAAGCCAAGTTTTATATTTGTTTTATCGCCTTTAAAACCGTAAAAAGCCTGTCGCATTCCAATATCCCGGCTAAATTCCGTAACGGGCTGTGTTAATTCTGAATTTTTCCAGTTTTTGTAACCGCCTTCAACATAAAAAGTATGTTTTTTTGTGGTAAAGTCTAATGCTCCTATAAGCATTCCACCGTTTAGCATTGCGGGGTCTTCTCCTGTATAAGGGCTTGTCATTATTCCCGGTGCCATTGTTCCTTCAACAGCCCACAGTAAGGGAACTTTTTCATGAAATGGCGTAAGATGTCCGCCGAGTGTGCTTCGGCAATGCATTTGTGCATTTGAATTCGTAAAATTAAGCAATAAGATACTGACTAATAATAAGATGTTTCTGAACCTGTTTTTCATTTTTTGTTCTCCTTGTTTTTTAATGATGTAATTTTTTAATGGTATAATGATATAATGATACAATGATATAATGGTTCAATGATATAATGATTTAATGGTGTAATGATATAATGATACAATGATTTAATGGTGTAATGATATAATGATTTAAT
>JAYEIA010000281.1:0-1225 GCA_034659855.1 Bacteroidota bacterium | reverse complement strand
ACTATAGTTATCATCGTGCGAATATTCTTCAAGCAAAGGAGAGTCAAAAGTTGCAACAGTATCTACCTGATAATCATAAAAATCTATTCCTGTTTTTTGTTGAATGAAAATTGCAGTTTGCGGATTTAGATTTGTAGAACCTGTTGCAGGCGAACTTTGAGTAATTGTATTCATAACAGTAAAATCCCATGCTCCTGTCCATTCGGAAGTATCAACGGCATGTCGTCCTCTTGCTCGCCAATAGTATTTTTGTCCGAAACGAAGGTCGGATAAAGTTTTACCACTATAGTTATCATCGTGCGAATATTCTTCAAGCAAAGGAGAGTCAAAAGTTGCAACAGTATCTACCTGATAATCATAAAAATCTATTCCTGTTTTTTGTTGAATGAAAATTGCAGTTTGCGGATTTTGATTTGTAGAACCTGTTGCAGGCGAACTTTGAGTAATAGAGTTCGTAGTTGTAAAATCCCAAGCTGATGACCAGACAGATGTTTCTGTTTCACTTCTTGTTCTTACACGCCAATAATATTTTTGATCGAAACGCAAATCTGTAACCGTTTTTCCCCAATAAACAGCGTCAATTTCAAACTCATTTAATTCGTCGGAATCAAAACTTGCAACTGTATCAACTTGAAAATCATAATATACAGCTCCCGAAACATGGTCAATCATTAAAGATATTTCAGGATTAATATTGGTTGCTCCGTTAGTAGGAGATGTTTGGTTTGGAGGTTCTATAGAGAAAGATGTTAAACTTATTGATAAAACGAATAATAAAATTAGTATTTTTTTCATGATTTTAATTTTTTCACATTAATGAAATAATTATTTTTATTGTACAATAATTTTGTTTGTATAAGTTGTTTTATCCGTTTGAATTTTTACAAAATAAATTCCTTTTGCTTGCCCTGATAAGTCAATTTCTGATTGATTATTGATTATTGAATATTGTTTAATAATTTGTCCGTTGATATTTGTTATTTCAACGTTTAAAGGTCTTTCAGACGCTTTAAGGTTTTTAATAGTAAAAATTCCGGTTGTTGGGTTTGGGTAAATATTAATCAAAAAACCGCTGTTATTTTCATTAATATTTACAGGCAGTAATTCTCCGTAATACAATACTGAAAAAGGAGAATTATCACCTTCTGTCCAAATAACTGATACAGAATTGTTGATATTTGCCGGCGTATTCGGATGTTCGGATTCAACGCTTGCCGTATTGCTG
>JAYEIA010000280.1:0-6274 GCA_034659855.1 Bacteroidota bacterium | reverse complement strand
GTATTCTTGTAACAAATTATGATGAGTATTTACATTCCGCATAAATATCTCATTGTATCCGTAGCCGGCGGTCCAATTCGACACATGGTAAAACGGTTTTACATTGCTTGCCCTGCCCCGCCCCATATTTTTCTTTTTCGATTTTTTCTTTGCCTGCTTTTCACTGTTTCCCTCTATTCTTACATTAGTTAAGTTTACACTTTTACGTTTTATATAGTCACGGTAGATCTGTAACAAAGAGTCTTTATCTGCTTGAGAAAAATTGGGATCGGAAAGCGTAGTTTTAAGTTCTATATCGGGATCAACCGGGTTGTACTGCGGATCGCTGAATGATTCGGAGTAACCGAAATACAGGGGAATATGCACACCGTATTTTTGCGGAAAAAATTTGCCTAACTCAAAATTAGACGAAAAGTCGTAACTGTAATCGGTAGAAATTTGTCGTTCGTTAACTCGTTTTTCAAGGCTTCCGAATCCCGGCGTACTGTAATCTCCCGAAACTGCAAGGGTTGAGAAATCAGCCAGGTTTATACTCAACCTCGACTGTGCTGCCCAACCGCCTTGCTCGTTAAAGCCGGCCAGTCGTAATTCATTCAGCCAAACCTCGGCAGCCTTTTCCATACCATCATCCTCCAATACATTGATTTGTGCCGAGCGGTTTCTTATACCAATCATAATTGTACGAACATTACTTAAATTAGGATTTCCTGTTACTGATATTTTTCGCTCGCCCAAATATTCGCTGTACCTTGATGTTAATTGCAAACTACTTCCCGGCTCGCGCATTTCGCTGTTTCTGTGTTGTTTGACCAATTGCAGCTCTTCAAAAGTCATATCCATAAAGTTCTCCGTCGGCCAGACTATTTCTCGGTCTGTTTCTGAATCGTTTTGGTACCAACCAAACTCCGTCAATTTCAATGGAATTTCATATTCGTAATAGTTTTCTTTATAATCCGAACCCAATCGAATAAATACACAAACATCATTGTCGTTCAATATTCTGTCTTCAATCGCCTCGGCGTGAACAAACATTTGTAATCTTTCAAATTGACGCATATCAAGGCTCACATTCTTATATGCTGCTCTTGCATCTCCATCGTCCAAACCCAATACTTTAACCGAAATAGCTTGCTCATTCAGCTCTCGCAGTTGTGGCTGATCGGGAGAAATTTCACGAGTCAAGCCGGGTGGCAAAACGTAATTTACAGGCTCCCGATAGGCATTTTCCTCAATATTTACCGATGAAATTTCAAAATCAGCTTCTGTAATTTCCGGCGTTCCGGTTCCTTCATTCCCTGCAATTAAAGAGGCATCATATTTTCGCCATTCACTTCTGACCAAGTCCATTTCGGCCAAACGCAGTATAGTTTCTTCTTGCCAATTTTTCATAAACAATCGCATGAATCTTATAGACTTAAAATCCTCTATAGGACCAATCTTATCGGAATATTCTCTAATCGGAATTTTTAAATGATACCACTTTATCGTTTCTTCATTGTCATTTTTCAGGGTAACTGTGCTTTCCTTGATATCCGTAATATAATTATCGCCGACTTGCATCAGCTCCGGACGCAAATCCAATTTATACTGAAAATAGGTTTCGGATTCACTCAAGGTATAATCTCTGTTAATGTCCTCCATGTCCGGATGCTGTTCTCCGGAAGTCATTCCGGTTTGTCCGTCTTGGGCATTTCCTGAGTTACCTTCCTGGTTATTAAATCGTTTGTACCGCTCAGCTATTGTTGCTCTATCAGCATCATAGGCTTCTGATTTGAAAAACATATAGTTATCATTGGAGGGATCTTCGGCAGCATTAATGTAGGCATTGGATTGTGCCGAGTGCAAATTTCTGATTGTTTCCAGATAATCCCCAAAATAACTCCCCTCATCAGTATCATTCAGTCCGTCAAATCCTACATCCTGATATTGCCTGGCATCAGCCGGATCGTTGGCAAACCCCTCGGTAATTCTGGGTAACAACGGAACACGCCCCCAAACGGTTGTATCCACATTTTCAGGTGTCGGTCCCGTTGGCAGACCATTTTCAAAACTCTGACGAGAATCTCTTAATATATCCTCCGAAATACTTCCCAGGTTAAAATAGACCTCTCCCCCGGTTTGATTGTCTTCGTAATGAAAGGGGTCCATCAACCACAGCTCAATATACTCAATATTTGCTTCCTCAAAATCATTGGTAGTTAAACTTCTCATAATACCGCCCCAACGAGTTTCCGGCGCATTTAAGAATCCGTTGGCATTCATTCCCTGAGATATTCCCGGAACGGGTTCAACATCATAATTATAAGGTCCCTTCTCTGCCGGATAATAAGCAATATTCAAAACCGACAATACCGGCGGAACGCCGTGTACGGGATCTCTGTTCGGAAACAACTCCTGCTCATAAACCTCTCTGATACGATGATCCGATTGATCATCTAAAGTAATGTAATCGGGTGTGGTTGACGTATTTCTCAAAAAATCTGTATTAACGATATACCAAGCTAATTTGGCCCTGTTGTATCCATACATCAAGGAATTAATAGAGTCTGCTTCAGGGAAAAGCCCGGGCTGTTTTAAAGGAGTACTTGCTAACTTCCATCGACTCGGGGTTTTTAAATCCAAAGATGTTTCGGCTGCTTCAAAATCATCGACATGAGCAAATCCTTCTTCTCCGACAGCCTTTGGGTGGCCGGGAATAAGCTGTGCAAATTCTGCCTGAAAATCTAAAGTCGATCGCTCCTTGGTTTCTATGAACGGAATTTTATCCGTCAATTTGGTCAAAAACGGCAATTCCCGATTAATTGTAAAGTCTGTTCCCCATATGGTATTAGAAATGGGTTCGTTGCCGATATTAATCTTTGTCGTCAAAGGTTTTCTGTTGAGGTGCAACAGGGTGGCTCCTAAATTTATTTCTTCATTTAATCGATAATCCAAACGTGTTCCGAGAAATGTTTTTGTTCCGATATTAAACATGGAATTACTTTCCAATGAAATTTTAATGGGAGAGCCTGACTCTAAAAGACTTTGATTCAATATACTTACGCGTCCCAAATTATAATCTACCGTATAATCAACATTTTCGGTCAACTTTTGACCTCCCGCAGTTACACTCACTGAACCTTCGGGAACATTCATGGCATTCAAATTGATTTCTGAGCCTCCTGCCGAACGATACGACCCTTTTAAGAAAAACTTATTCTTCTCAGCGGCCTGTCTGGCCTGACTTTGAGTGCTCTCATACAACTCATCAAATACATATTGCTCAGCCAAACGATTCAACTCAGGATTTTGCGTATCGCCATCGGTTATCTTCATTCTTAAATGATCTCCGAAAGGCTCTGTTACAGGAAAATATATGCGCCCGTTTGAAGCATTAATTGTAACCTTGTCTATAAAGTCGAAAAAACCGTCGGATTGCGGATCGCCGTTTTTATTAATTTCATCCAAATTCATAACACTCAACAACGGTTTTCCGTTTATTTTGCCTGCAGGCAGATAGTTCAACGAAGTTCCGGTTTTATCATCACGATACATCACTTCCATTATAAACTCCTGACTATTGACTTGGTAAGCATTTATGGAATAAACGTTCTTCATCATTAAATCCCAGGTTGGCAGTTCGGTAGACAGCGTTGTGGGTTTTATCAACTTTAAGAATAATGATTGTGGTGCCGGCGGTTCCTCGTTGGAAAACTCCCCCACTCTAAAGGTTTCGCCTCCGGCAATAAACTCAAAGGATACGGCCAATACTTCATCATTCTTCAGGGCAGAATTTAAAGAAACATAACCTAAGGTTGGATGAAAATAAAATTCTGACGATTCCAACTTGCGTGCATTCTGAACTTTTTCATAATCAACCCCCTGATTAAAACCCGAAATTTGAGAAAGCGTTGAACTCACTTGGCTAATATCTCTGATAGAAGAATAGGTCGAGTTCATGGCAGCATAAAGGTCATTGACCTCATTGTCGGGAAAGCCGGAGTGTCCGGTAAAAAAATCATTGTACATGTATTGGTCTTCCTCGCCCAAATCACTAAATGCAACAATATTTCTGGAATTTTCAAAATTTCCACTGCGATTGGTTACCCAAACCTCAACTTTAGTAATAGTAACGGCCGAGCGTATCAGCGGTAAATCTTTAAGAGCTTCATCGTAATTCTCTCTAAAGTAGTGTGTTAAAAAATAGTGCTTGCCTTCTTCATAATCATCCGCTGTAATTTCAAAGGGGGTTGTCATGGCGCCGCCTTCAACCTCAATAGTTTTTATTTCTCCCTTTTGTTGAGAAACCACATTAGTCATTGATAAACGCCCGAATTGTAACTCCGTTTTCAGACCGAACAGGCTGTGACTTCCTGTGATAAGGCTTCCGGAAAGTGGCATGGATACATTTCCTGCTTCAATATTTTGAATAATTTCGTCCTCATCACCTTCAAAGGCCAATTTTACATTATTTTCAAACTCAAATGTGGCCTCAGTATCATAGTTGATACCAATATTTAGTTTTTCTCCGATTTTTCCGTTGACCCCCATTTTAATCTTGGGCTTGAAGTCAAAGGTTACTGTTCGTTGAAGATCTTGGGGTAAGGTCGGGTTTTCTACATTGGAAATATTTACACCGAAATCTATCTGCACGTCTCCTTGGGGATTAACGGCCACGGTATTACTTCCGAAAATTTTATCAAATCCTTTAATGGGAACTACCAAGTTTTGATTGATTAATCGATCAACGCCTGATGCATCGTCTGATGCTGACTCCAACTCCATGCGTTCTTGCCAGTAATCCGTTTGAGACTTTTGCCGACTGTAATTCAAATAGTCATCAAAATCCATAGAATACGGGTTTCGGTAATTGAAACTTCCGATTTTATCGGTGAATATGAACTTCCCGGTACGGGGGTCATAACTAATCTCCGATTGTATGTTAGACGGCTGATTCAAAAACAACGGAGAATTCAAACGATTTATATCCGGTCGGTTTTGATAGTCGGGAAACGGAAATTTCAGGCTGTCATCATCAATAGAGTCATTTACTCCGAAACCCAATTCGGGAGTGCTCGGGAATGATTTAAAGGGCATTCCGGCTGAAGAAAACACTATAACTGCTAAAAATATTGCGAAACCTACTCCTCCGATTGAACGTGTTTTGCTTACCACGAGAATTGTATTTAATTAACATTATGATTACAAATCCGACAAATGTAATTGAATTTTATCGGTCGATAAAACAAAAAACTGATGGTTCAATACAACTTAAGCGAAAGCAAACCTATAAATATTCAGTTTGCATAAAATTCGCAACATCAGATTTTAAAATTTTTACAAAAAGTAGAATTTGCTCATAGGCTGTTTTTGTTTATTGATAACTCAGTATGTATGCAAAACGGAAGTTATTTACAAAACTTTAAGTGCTTTTTTAACCGCTAAGTCGGCTTCAATACCGCTTTCCGATGAAAATATCTTCTTTAAAACTGTTTCTGCCCTTTTCTTTGAAAATCCTAACATAACCAATGCCGAAACAGCCTCTTCCATAATATCGCCATATGCACTTCCGCCGGAAGAACTCTCTGCCGAAGTTTTTCCGATTTTATCCTTTAAATCAATTATAATTCGCTGAGCGGTCTTTTTACCTATTCCTTTTATGCCTGTCAGCAATTTGATGTCTTCATTTTCAACGGCACTTTTAATCTCCCCTCCGGTCATTGACGATAACATGACAATGGCCGTATTGGCTCCAATGCCTGATACTGAAATCAAAAGTCGGAAAATTTCTCGTTCTGATTTTTCAACAAACCCATACAATCGCAAGTCATCCTCTTTGACCACCTGATGCAGAAACAGCTTTGCCTCCGATGCGCCTTTCAGCACGGAAGCCGCACGAACCGAAGTATTAAGATAATACCCAAGCCCTCCTACATCTACTACGGCATAGGCCAAGCCGGTATCGGATACTTTACCCTCAATGTACTCATACATATCACACAATTTTGGTACGTTACAAAAGTATAAAAAAGACCGAAACACCAAAACACTTTTATAGAACGGAATTTATGAGAGATAGGTATTTATTAGTTGAAAAATTTAGGCCAATCTTCGGTTCAAACCATGCCTAATTTCGATATTATTTATCCCTGCTCATGAGTCGACCCAAAACATTTTACTAACCCGAATTATTCATGAAAAATAAAGATTACGCATTTACTTAATTGATAATGAGTTAAGTAATTAAAAACAGGGCTATGGTTTATAGTGACGTTGTTTTTCCGGAGGTTGAGCA
>JAYEIA010000279.1:0-1227 GCA_034659855.1 Bacteroidota bacterium | reverse complement strand
GAACAGCATAACTACAATGCTGTCGCCCAACCCGGTAACAGACAATACCATGCTTAAGATAAACAGCCCCAACAACTTTATGGTTCAGCTTTCCGTTTATTCCGTTTCTGGCAAAGTAATTATATCCGGCATTGAAGAGCAACTCCATACCGGCAACAATTCGATATCTGTTCCCATGAATAAGCTTACAGCTTGCGGTGTATACATCTTAACCATTGAGGCCGGAGGGTTTAAGAAGAGTATCCGTTTTGTGAAATTATAAAATATGAGTTCAATTTAAAAGTTATAAAGTTGAAAGTTTATAAAGTTAAAGTGCTAAAAATAAGAGTTTTAAGTTAATCACAGATTGACTTCTAAAGCCCTGATAATTAGCACATAGCTTGCTTATTACTAAAATAAAACATACTTTTCGGACCGGACTCAAATATGAAAAAATAATAGAACCCTAAGCAAATGACCGAAAATCACAGCATGCGATTTTCGGTCTGTTTAAGAGTTCAGTATAAAAAAGTATAAAGTTAAACGTGTTATTTGTCTAATATTTAACTAGTTATTTAAATATACTAATTTTATATAATTTACTGAATATCAAATAATTAACTTTACAGACTTTCAACTTTTAACCTTTTTAAACTACACGCTTTCATGGCTCAAAGAATTATTCAAACAACATCGTTTCAACGTGCTTCTTATAGTCATCCATAGAACGCTCAATTAAATCATGTGCCTCTTTTTTATCATAGGTGTGAGTAATTTCACATTGTTCACCTTTCACACCGGGCATATCCTTATACGTTAAAAAATAATGCTTTAGTCTATTAACAACAGGGGCCGGACAGTCTGTAATATCCTTATAGTCACCATAAACGGCATCGCCTTTTAATACTGCTATAATTTTGTCATCGGCTTCATTTCCGTCAATCATGCGAAATCCGCCAATGGGAATGACTCGAACCAATATGTCGCCGTGCGTTATTTCTTTCTCCGTAAGAATACAAATATCAAGCGGATCGCCGTCTCCCACAATTTCAGGTCGTTTCAAGATGCTCGAACTTTTTTCGGCCACCTGATTACCGCAATAGGTTTGCGGAATAAATCCGTACAAAGCCGGTAAAATACTCGAATATTTTTGTGGACGATCTATCTTCAAATACCCGCTGGATTTATCTACTTCATACTTCACTGTATCAGTGGGTACCATTTCTACAAAAGTCATCAAGACTTCAG
>JAYEIA010000278.1:0-6288 GCA_034659855.1 Bacteroidota bacterium | reverse complement strand
TTGCAAAACAAGCCCCAAAACCGGTTTCGAGGCTTGTTTTGCAAACAACATGCTCAACCTCCGAAAATTTGAATATTATCTTGTAAAAGCCTTATAATCATTATATTCAAAAAAACACCTCTATTCTAAACTATAGCCATAAAATTATGACGTTGCAAAAAATATACCGAAACTAAATATAACGACCAACAATTTCCTTGAAAAGAGCCGAATGGTTTAATGATATAATGATACAATCCCTTGCTATTCAACAAATATACTCTTTATAAAAGTCAAATTATTAACCGTTTAAAGTATATAAATGCGATTGAAATATTGCTTTTTTTGATTGATGCAGTATAGTTGCTCATTTTTACAGCCGGTTTTTTCCTTTTTTGAAATATTTCCAACTTCTTAAATCCAACATATTAACTACATATAAACTATATTAAACTACATATAACTACGTTCAACTACATATAAACAAATTGCAAATTATCATTAAATTCGTGGTAGAACCTAATACATTTTAAAGTTAAAAATTTAGATTAATGATCACGAATAGGCTTTTTAAGTGTCGCCTTTGTTAAAGGATCTATTTCATTATTCAAAAAAGAATTTAGAGCTTCTTCAGCCACTAATCCTCTCGCTAAATAAAGTTTTGCACCCATATTATTTAATACATCAAAAGCATTGGGACCTGTATTTCCGACAATGTAATACAAAACACCTTCGTTTGCCAGGTCAATTAAAGCCGAGTGACTGTCGTCGTGCCCCGGATTTACCCTTGCTTCTGTTTCTTTTGTCTCGCTGTTATATATCAGATAATAGGGAGCTTCTCCGAATCGTTTGGCGATTTTGTTCTTGTACGAATCACCATCTGTTGCTAATAAAATTTTCATTGTTTTAATATTTAAGTTTATACATTCTAAATTTTCTTGGCTGTATCATAAGCGTCTTTTATGGCAGCTTGTGCATTGCCAACTTTTTTTGAGTCACCAATACTATGAATCGGCATTTTATTGTTCAATTCATTTTCCAACGGATTATAACTTTTCATACCGGTTGAAACGACAATGATATCAATATCATTAAACTGAATTTCCTTACCGTCTTTTTCGGCATAAATAGTTCGTCCGTCAATTTTTTTAATATGGGTATGATCACTAAAAACAGTTCCTTTTTCTTTCATCATTTTTAATGATAATAATTTAGATATCATCTCCATATCTTCACCAAAATCTGTTGTTCTTTTTACTATGGTTACCTTGTTATTTCGCGGAATTAAAGCTGTTGCAATATCCACACCTATAAGGCCTCCACCAATAATCAATACATTTTTGTTTTTTGGCAAATTTTCCTCTAATAAAATTTCAGCCCAGTAAAAATCTTTCAGACCGTCAATTTTTAATTCAGCAGGTTTTGAGCCGGTTGCAAGAACTGTTTCATCAAAAGTATTTATTAGATCTTTTTCTGTAACTTCTTTTTGAACAACATCTATATTACTGTCTTCTATTTCTTTAAGATAAAACGAGATTAGATTTGCCATTGATTTTTTATTCGGAGTAAGAGGAGCAAATCTAAATTGTCCGCCAAGCTCATCTTTTTCGAAAAGAGTTACTTTATGCCCTCTTTTGTTTAATGTCAGGGCAGCTTCTATTCCTGCCAATCCGGCACCAACAACCGAGATATTTTTATGCTTTTCGGCTTTTTCAAAAACATCAATATCTTTTCCTACTCTTGGGTTCACCAGACATTGAAGACCTTGTCCGGATTTAACACCTCCGAGACAACCGTCGGCACATGCAAGGCAGGGCCGAAGATTTCCGGTTACTTTTCCAAAATATTTACCGGCAAAATCGGGGTCTGCTATTAGTGGGCGACCTATGGCAACGAAATCTGCCTTAAATTCATTTTGAACCTTATCAACATCTTTAAATTCATTGATTTGTCCGACATAAATTACGGGAATATCTACCTTTTCTTTAATTTTATTGGCCATTTCCCATGTTTTGCCTTTCGGTACAAACATGTGTTGAAAAAACCAGGGAGGAGTACTGCAAGCCGTTCCTGCTGACACATGAATTGCTTCTGCTGATTTATCTTTTAATTTTTCAGAAAACTGAATCATTTCCTCTAACTTAATTCCGTCCGGAATCATTTCATCGCCACTTATTCTAATAATTATAGGTAGATTAGATGCAGATTTTACCGCATCTAATATCTGTAAAGGAAATTTTATCCTGTTTTCAAAGCTTCCCCCGTATTCATCAGTTCGCTTGTTGACTTTGGGTGAAATAAACTGGGCTGCGAGATAGCCGTGTCCAAATTGCAGTTCTATAATGTCAAACCCTGCATTTTCGGCTCTTTTGGCGGCATCGGCAAATAAACCAATAACTTGTTGCATATCTTCCGCATCCATTTGTTTTGGAGTTGCACCACCATTTTCGCAAGCTTCATCGGTTGACGACAAGTAATAATTTCCCGGAATTTTGGGGTTTGCCATTCGGCCCGGATGATTGAGGTGGGCAATGACTTTTGTGTCAAACTGATGAATGGTATCGGTTAACTTTTTTAAGCCATCAATTTTGTCGTCGCTATCGATACCAATCTGGGTTGGCATTTCTCTTAATCCTTTATCTAAATAAAGAGGTTCAGGTGTTACGGCTCCAATAAATTCGCTTCTGATTTTGTAAAATTCCAAATGTTTTTCGGTAACCACACCGGTTTTATCGCTATACCCTGTTTTTATAGGTGCAAATATGAAGTTATTTTTTAAATTTAACATATTATCAAGTTTCTGATTAAACATTTACTATTTAGTCTCTGCAAGAAAATTATGAACGGATTGCTATAACTGCATTTTAAACAAAAATTATCTTTGAATGTTTTTGCCGTTTATTTGTCATTAATATTCATTTGCTGTGCTGTCACCTAAATTGAGAGATTATGAATAAAGTGAAGTGCCAATGTTTTGAGAACAAAAGCTTTACAAAAAAAATTGAGTACACCCAATTGGTGCATGATGTTTTTTTTGTAATGTCTTTTGGCTCATAAGATTGATACTTATCGAAGTTCATAATCGCTCATTCTGTGTGTCATTAAGTTTCAATGCTCAATGACTATTGAATGACGAAAAATGACTATCTAATGACTTACATTCAAAGGTAAATTTCTATTGAAAAGCAAGTATTGTTTTAAATATATAGTTTTCGTTCAATCACTATTTAACAGGATCCCATGTAACCAGTACTAAAGCTCCTTCTTTAGACTCAAAGGGGCCGTGGTCTTCATGAGGTGAAAACATTTGAAATGAACCTTTTGGATATACTTTGCCATTACTGGTATATTCTCCGTCAAGGACAAAATGTTGTTCCGCAACAATATGAGAATGCAGCTCCATTTTGAAGCCTTTAGGCAATTTTAAGAGAATTGTCTGAGCACCATTTTCATCTCTTAATACTTTTCTTTTTGTTCTACCGGGATAATTATCAGCATCTTCCCAGTTTGAGTCGTCGAATAAATTCATTAAATTTTCCATGATATTTCCTTTTTTTAGTTGTTGATTAAAATTTTATATTTTCAATATCGCCGGTAATACCTTCTCCCGGCTATGACCGGCCATTTCTTTAATGTGGTTGAGTGTATCAACCGAAACAGGGATTTGAATTTCGTTGTGTTCAAAGTGTCCGGCCTTTAGTCGTTTGATTGTCATGAATAAACGAAAAGGTTCTTTTTCGCTGTGAGATAGAATTAAATTATCAGCCATTTTCTCCAATTGTGTTATTTTTTCTTTTTTTGCTGATGTGCTTACTGAAATAACATAGGTTAAATGCGTATTTCGTTTTATTGTTTCTTTAATTTTATCAAAAATAACATCTCCGTACGTGGGTGAAAAAAATAAAAGATTTAAAGCTGAAACGAAAACCATAGTGCCCAAATCAGATTCGGGTAACTGTTTTTCAGCAAAATTAAGAGTCTGTTCCCAAACTTCCGGTTTTAACAGGTTGGCTTCAATTAGCTGTTTGTTTGTCTGTTCATAATCTTGTATTTCTGTATTAAGACGGATGGAAATTAAATTATCTTTATAATTGTTTATGTCTGTTCCTGTAATATTTTTCACACTCTCCACCACAAATTCAGGGGAAGGATATTGCAACGAAATAATAACAGCACTTCCGCCGTTTTTTAACCACGATGATAAAACGCATTCTCCAATAAGCGGTTTCCCTGAGCCACCCGGCCCGGTGATAATGGTTGTCGATTTTACGGGCAGGCCATCGGGGATTATTTTATCAAACCAGTCAATACTTGTTTTTATCGTTTGCATTTTTTTATCCTTGGAGTTTTGCAGTGCTCAGTCCGTTATAGTATTCTATTATTTTTTGTTTCATAAAGTCAGATTCGGGAATACCTCTGATTTTTTTCACCATTCTTAAAATGGGTTCATATCGGTTGTGCCCAATTTCTTTTTGAAGTCTCAGTGCCGAAATATTTTCTTTTGTAGTTCCAAGATATGCTATCACAGAAAGCCAATATTGTAGTGGTAAATTACTGTTTTCCATAATGGTTCCTTTTTTTAACGAAGTCCTGTAACCACATCCTTTACACTCAAACTTATTTTTGTCATTTTTCCAATAATGCGTTTCGTTCTCACAATTCTTACAAATTACACCTTGTTGTTCTCTGATTTCTTTTAAAACCCGAAAACAAAATTTCTCTTCCTTGAAGAAATTGTTATAATCAGTAAATTGTATCATAAGGCAAAGATACAAAATTAGGTCGAATAGCGGATAATATTTTGGAATATTTTGAAAAGAGTTTAAGTATCCGCTATAAATTATATGCATTCGGCTTAGTATCCGCACAACAAAAAGTTTAATTTCAAATAATATATGCTGAGTTCAGTATAAAAAGTATAAAGTTTTAAAGTTAAAAGTGTTATTTGTCTAATATTCAACTATTTATTAAAATATACTAATCTTATCTAATTTGCTGAATATCAAATAATTAACTTTACAAACTTTCAACTTTTAACCTTTTTAAACTACACTCATATGCTCCCCTTTTCTATGGAATCATGAGCTTGTATTGGTATATTGCTAAAGATTTTTTACAGCTTTTTCGTTATAATAAAAACAATCTGCTGTCAAGTCAAAAGCTGACATTCAGAAAAGCTCTTTTTGAAATTTTAGTTCATAAAACCCGGGACACCATACTTATATTAGTTATTCCCCCCTGCTTACCGCTTCGGTTTCTCCGGGATTGATAGTGGCAGGCTAAGAAAGTATTCCTAATAAAAAGACCTGCCCCATATTCTGTAGCAGGTCTTTTTTTATCCTTATTTTGTGCATAGCACATCTTGTCTTCGAACAGGTCGCTAATAGTCTGTTTTGCTTTCAGGTAAAATTACTCCGTTGAATAGACCCGACCACTGCCGTTTATCTCTGTATTGACAGACTCCGGTGAGCCGGAATAGGCTACTGAGCCCGAACCGTTGATTTCTGAATTTAAAACAGAGCTTACATTCACTTCGCAATTCCCACTTCCGTTGGATTCCGTATCTACAATTTCTGATAGAATCTCCTGATTTTGTACTTGACCGCTGCCGTTTATTTCAATGACTTGATTTTTGGCAGAGCCTGTCAATTGTATATTTCCGCTGCCATTTATTTCTATCTCTAAATTCTCGGTATCAATATCCATTTCCATATTCCCGCTTCCGTTAATACTTAGTAATGTACTTTCGGATTTAAAAATTCCGCTTCCGAAAACATTATTACTGCCGTTAATTCTCACACCCTCCAGTACCGGTATGTCGATATATAATTTTGTTCCGTCGGTATTTCTTAAAAGGCTACGACTGTATACCCGAAGTTCTTCGTCTTTTACCTCAAACTTGATATGAGTGTGTAAATTTTCCTTAGTTTCAATCCTGACATTATAATTATCGGATTGCGATAAGTACACATCCCCCGAAATTTCAAAGGATACTTTTGTGAAACCAGTAATGTCGTGAGTTTGTTCGGTAATATCGCCCTGTCCTCTGACAGCATTCATTAAACAAGAACTTAAAATTACAGAAAAGAAAACTCCTGTTGAAATAAATAGAGTTGTGAATTTTTTCATTGAATTTGAATTTGATTTATATATTTTGTTTTACCTTTATAGAATTAAACGTATAGCATACATCAAAAGTTACAAAAATTGTTTTTGTTACATAAAAAATGCTGTTAATTTTGATTCTAAATTAAATAATATCTAAAAACATCAGTATCATGAAAAAATTACTTCTTTTACCATTTCTGT
>JAYEIA010000277.1:0-6292 GCA_034659855.1 Bacteroidota bacterium | reverse complement strand
CGTTTGACAAGATAATTGCAAGCTTTACCGCTGATTATCAAATTATTGATGTCAAAGAAAGGAATAACACCTCACGACTGAAACTAAAAATCCTAAACGGAAAAACCTCCAACGAAATACTGTCTGAACTCATGAAATACGGAAACATTATTTCATTTAATGAAGAAATACCCAAGCTAAATGAAATTTTTATTGATTTAGTTAAAAAATAGTTCACAGAGTATTTTTTTTTTAAAAAAATCGGCATACCATCCAAATTTCATATAAAAATGAAGAAAACACTATTAATCATAAAGCGAGAATTTTTGACAAGAGTCAGAAAGCGTACATTTATAGTAATGACCTTACTGGGGCCTCTTTTGATGGCAGCAATTTTTGTTGTACCGGTTTGGATAAGCCAATCAGCGAATAAAAGTATTCGGAAAATTCATGTTCTGGATAAAAGCAATATTCCGGATTCGATTTTTCATGATACCGAATCTTTTCAGTACAGAATAGACCGCAACATAGAAATGCAAGAAATAAAGGACGATTTCAAATCATCGGACTACGATGCTTTTCTGTATTTTTCCGAGGAGTTTCCTGAGAATCCACCCGTATTGTACTCTTTCAGCCAAGCGGATATAGAAATGACCAAAGAGCTTGAAGGTATTATCGGAAAATACCTTGAAACCAAAAACCTCAAAAAGCTTGGTGTTTCGGCAAAACAAATGGAAGAAGCCAAAGTCGGTGTAAGCTTTAAAACCGTAAAATGGACAGAAACCGGCGAAGAAAAAGAGAGTTCAGCCGTGCTGAATACAATCATCGGATTTGTTCTGGCACTTACGATTTACATGTTCATTTTTATGTATGGAGCCCAGGTCATGCGCGGCGTGCTTGAAGAAAAGACCGGCAGAATTGTAGAAGTTCTCATTTCTTCCGTAAAACCATTTGAACTCATGGCCGGAAAAATATTGGGAATTGCACTCTTGGCACTCACTCAGTTTGCCCTTTGGGTAATACTCACCGGAGGCATTGTAAGCATAGCCGGGGCATTCATGGCCGATGAAATGATAAATTCTGCCCCAAGCACCGAAATGGTTCAAGGGGTTGACATTCCTGAAAACACACAAAATGCATTTGTTTCAGAGACCTTGTCGGCACTGTCCGATACAAACTGGAATATGCTTTTGGGAGGTTTCGTTTTCTTTTTTATTACCGGCTACTTGCTCTATGCATCATTGTTTGCAGCCATTGGCTCGGCGGTTGACAACGAAACAGATACTCAGCAATTTATGCTCCCGGTTACTGTACCGCTTATTTTATCAATTATTGTAGCACAATCTGTCATATCAAACCCGGCCGGACCCGTTGCTTTTTGGTTTTCAATCATTCCGTTTACGGCTCCGGTGCTTATGCCTGTTCGCATTGCGTTTGATGCCGTACAACCCTGGGAGTTTCTGCTTTCGGCCGGACTAATGCTCATAACCATTGTGGGAGTTATTTGGCTGGCCGCCAGAATATATCGTACAGGAATATTGAAATACGGCAAAAAATCAAGTTATGCCGACCTGTTTAAATGGATTAAACAAAAATAAATTCGTATTTATCCGTGAATTTAGTACTTTTATCTGAAAAGATAAAAAAAACAAAAATCAACGAAGCTACGAACAGCAACGTTTGAAGAATTAATATCAAAAAATAATAATATGTCAAAAATATTAGTAATAGACGACGAACAAGCCATAAGAAATTCGCTGAAAGATATTTTGGAATACGAAAAACATGTGGTGGAATTGGCTCAAGACGGAAAAAGCGGCCTGGAAGAACTCAATAATAATGAATATGACATTGTACTTTGCGATATAAAAATGCCGGGAATTGACGGTATAGAAGTGCTCGAAGAAATAATTGAAGAAGGACACAATACAAATGTCATCATGATTTCCGGGCACGGCACCGTAGATACAGCCGTTGATGCCATAAAAAAAGGAGCCTACGATTTTATTGAAAAACCTCTGGACTTAAACCGCTTGCTCATAACTCTGAACAATGCAGTTGACAACAACAAACTAAAAAGTGAAACCAAAGCCCTGAAGAAAAAAGTCAGTAAAAAATATAGAATGATTGGCGAGTCCGATGCCATTATGAAAATTAAAGAAATGAGCGACCGTGTGGCACCAACCGATGCCAGAGTACTTATTACAGGAGCCAACGGTACCGGTAAAGAATTGGTTGCCCACCGAATACACGAAAAAAGTAAAAGAAGTAAGGCCCCGTTTATAGAAGTAAACTGTGCAGCAATCCCCTCAGAACTTATTGAGAGTGAACTATTCGGACACGAGAAAGGTTCATTTACTTCGGCACATAAACAGCGGACCGGTAAATTTGAACAAGCTCACGGCGGCACACTATTTCTTGATGAAATCGGAGACATGAGCTTATCGGCACAAGCAAAAGTTCTAAGGGCTTTGCAGGAAAACAAGATTTCAAGAGTGGGCAGCGACAAGGCCATAAAAGTAGATGTCAGAATTATAGCCGCAACCAATAAAGACCTGAAAAAAGAAATTAAAGACAAAAATTTCAGAGAAGATTTGTACCACCGGTTGAGTGTAATTCTAATACAAGTCCCAACACTGAATGAACGCCCGGAAGATATAGAACTTCTTTCCGAACACTTTATGAATCAAATATGCAATGAGCACGGAGTATCTAAAAGAACAATTACCAAAGGTGCACTCAAAGCATTCAAAAAAATGGATTGGACCGGTAATATCCGAGAGTTGAGAAATGTTTTGGAACGCCTAATTATTTTGACTGACGACAAAATATCCGAAAAAGACGTTCAGATGTTTGCCTATCAGCTATAAAACAATTCAAATTAAATTTCTGATTTTCTCATACAGTATTTTTTTATCTATAGGTTTTGAGATATAGTCAGAACAACCGGCTTCGAGAGCTTTTCGTTCATCATCTATCATCGCATTAGCGGTTTGAGCCAGAACTACGGTATTATTCGATTGTTGTACAATACGTTTTGTTGCCTCCAGCCCTGTCATGAGCGGCATTTGAATATCCATGAGTACTAAATCAATAGTTTTCTCATTACTGCAAATTTTTACCGCCTCGGCACCGTCATTAGCATAAAATAATTTTGCCCCGGTACCGGCAAGCAGTACTCTAAGTACCTCAGCACTATTAATATCGTCTTCGGCAATAAGTATTTCCTTGCCTTTAAGAAATTCATTTTCAGAAGTCTGTCCGTTTCCGCCATTTTCGGGTTTGAATTGTTTTTGGAGAGACAGCTGATAATTTATTGTAAACGTAAATTCTGAACCGACACCCGGAGAAGAATCAACAGAGATCTCTCCTCCCAACATTTGGGTACATGCTTTAGCAATAGCCAAGCCAAGCCCGGTTCCTTTATAAGCCGACCCACCTTCGGAGTGAACTTGCTGAAAACGATCAAATATAACATCTAATTTATCAGCAGGAATCCCAATGCCGGTATCTTTCACCGAGAATTGAAGTTTACCTTCAGCCAGTCTTATATCGAGGGTGATTTTTCCGGTATCGGTAAATTTTGTGGCATTCCCGAGCAAATTAACTAAGATTTGTTTTAATCGTGTAGCATCACTTCTGATAAATACTTTATCCTGCGACAAATGATTATTAAAACCGAATTTAACCGCCTTAGCGTCCTCATTTTTAGCTTTAAACTCAAAAAATGTAAAAATTTCTTCGACAAACTGAATCAAATCAAAACTACTCTCGTTATAGGTGAGTTGATTGGCATCAATTTTAGAAATATCAATAATATCATCAATCAAATTCAGTAGGTGTCCCCCACTACGACTTATAATATTCAAATATTTTTTTTGCTCAGCCTTCGGAAGACTCCTCTCTATCAATAATTCGCTAAAACCTATAATAGCATTCATGGGCGTTCTGATCTCATGGCTCATGTTAGCCAAAAACAACGATTTAAGCAGGTCACTTTCTTCAGCCGCTTGTACGGCCTTTTTAAGTTCTGAGTTTCGTTCATTCAACAAAGTCCGGGTCTTCTTCTGATCCGAAATATCTTTAATAACCGAATGAATATATTGTTTATCCTGTATGGAAATAATTGATGCAGAAATAAGTGCCGGTATTAATTTTCCGGATTTTATTCTGAATTTTGTTTCAAAGTTTTTGACCACTCCGGTCTTCTCAAGCAATCGCAAAAACTCTTTATGCAACATTTTATCACCCCATGCATTCATCTCTTTTGTGGTTTTCCCTACAATCTCATTATAAGAATATCCGGATGACACGGAAAACATTTTATTGACTGTTACATACTTTCCTGAGATTGTATTAACAGCTACCGGATCTGATACTGTATCAAAAGCAACCCTGAATTTTTCTTCATTTATTGAAGCTCGCTCTTTTGCTTTTCTTAAGTTAGTGTTTTGTTTTTTATAGTCCTCAAGCAACGAGAAATACTCCTCAGTTTGCGATTCTAACTCCACACTTTTTTGCTGCAGTTCAATGCTTGCTTTTTTCCTATTTGTAATGTCGCTCAAGGCTGTTATTATCAGACCTTTCTCAGGCGTTGCGAATATTTTAGGAATTGTTGATATTATTTTTCCGTCAAAACGACGATATTCAGTTTCACCCGAAAATTCAACTTTTCCCAACAGCATAGCGTTTAATTCTCGAATAAAAAATTCAACTGACTTATCAGTGTATATTTTTGATAAATTTTCTTTGAGAAATAAAAAACTCGGCGCTTTAAATAGTTTAAGTGTAGCTGCATTAACCTTTACCAATTCGATGGATTGAGAACACTTCTGCACAAACTCCGGAGAATTTTGTAAAAATGTAGTATAATCAGTTAAATTTTTCTCTTTAACCGAATCCAACAAACCCATTATTGGTCTGTAGTCCTCCTCCCATAAGGAAATAGGGCTGTTTTCAAATAAAAAATCGGAATGTTCTTGGCTTGATTTTATTGACATTTCTTTTCAGGATATAAGCTATTATTCAATGCTTTACAAAAACATGACAAGCCTATGCTGAAAACTTGTAATTCGTGTTAATAAGTTTTAGTTTTTCCAAATTTAATTAATTATTTATTAAAATAAAAACTTTTATACAATAACATTTTAGAATCGCTTAAAATAAATATTTCCCGGCAAAAATTTCGCTATAAGTAATTCTTTCTTATTTTTGCCGTTCACGAACCATAATATAAAACAGTATGTATAATCTTTTGAAAGGGAAAAAAGGGATAATCTTCGGAGCCTTAAACAATAAATCTTTAGCTTGGAAAGTTGCAGAGCGAGCCTACGAAGAAGGGGCAGAGTTTGTTTTGACCAATACTCCTGTCTCCATGAGATTCGGTGAAATTGAAGAACTTGCCAAAAAATGCAACACTATTGTAGTCCCGGCAGATGCCACAAGTGTAGAAGACATTGAGAACTTATTTAAGAAAACAATGGAACATTTCGGCGGAAAGATTGACTTTGTACTACACTCTGTAGCCATGTCGTTGAATGTTCGTAAGGGACTAAAATATGATGAATTAAACTATAATTACCTCCAAAAAACACTGGATATCTCAGCCGTTTCTTTTCATAAAGTGTTACAAACGGCCAAACAATTTGATGCCATTAACGAATGGGGTTCTGTGCTGGCTCTGTCCTATGTAGCTGCTCAAAAAACACTGTACCGCTACAATGATATGGCCGATGCAAAAGCCATGCTTGAATCTATTGCTCGGAGTTTTGGCTATATTTACGGAAGAGAAAACAAAGTACGAGTAAACACCATTTCTCAATCTCCGACTATGACAACCGCCGGCAGCGGAGTAAAAGGAATAGACGGTCTGCTGGATTTTACCGAACGCATGTCGCCGCTCGGCAATGCCGATGCCGATGAATTTGCCGACTATTGCATTACGCTGTTCTCGGACTTAACAAGGAAAGTAACCATGCAAAACCTATATCATGACGGGGGATTCTCCGGCATGGGCATGAGCCTCAAAGCGATGGCAATGTACAATCAAGCCCTTGACCAGCCTATTGATAAAGAGGAAATCCAACGTATAGAAGACGAAATGGAATAACTGAATGCCCTAAAATGAATTTGAAAGAGCCGAAAGTAGTTCGGTTCTTTTTTTTGATATTTTCATGATAATAGTTCGTTAAGTTTGGCTATAGTTTAAAATGTCGTTGTTTTTCCGGAGGTTGAGCGAAGCCGAAACCGGTTTCGGCTTCGCCCAACCTCCGGAAATTTGAATATTATCTTGTAAAAGCCTTATAATCTTCAT
>JAYEIA010000276.1:0-1241 GCA_034659855.1 Bacteroidota bacterium | reverse complement strand
GTTTTGTCAATTAGTTGGTCGTGTGATGAGAAATCTCTCGTAGGGGCGGCTTTACGCCGCCTGCCGAGTCGATTCTGGCGGGATAAACCCGCCCCTACGGCTGTAATTCCGAATATCGCCAGAGGTTATTGAGAAGTTACTGCCTGTCGCCATATTGAAAAGAGGATGTCTGCCAATCCTTTCCCGGCAGAGGTTTTCCCCGGGGCCAAGAGGACGGCCTTAAGGGTTGATAAAAAAAAGGGGGGGGTTAATGGAAAACGAAAATCCTCACCCAACAAAGATAAAGATGGTCTCGAAACAATCGGGCAATACAATCTATCCCAAAATGATTTTGTGGCATTTCTGAAAACAGGGATTTTGGCTGTAAAAGGAATATAAAAAGATTATGGCAGTAACTCAATTATCAGATGGGCGGTGGGTGTGTTATTATCAGGTCCCGAATCCGGGAAGGTTGTGCTGATCAGGTAATTTGCTGATTTTTTTATGGTAGCGGGGATAGGATTTGAACCTATGACCTTCGGGTTATGAGCCCGACGAGCTACCAGACTGCTCCACCCCGCATCAAATAAACACTAAATATAAATAAAATTAAAAGCTAAGTCAAGATTTTTTTTATATTACACTAAAGATTTAATTAACCCTGTTAAATATTCAAATTCAACTGCCGAATATTTATTATTCTTATATTTAATAAGAACATGTTTTGTACGACTTGTATGACCTGATATTATTTCAATTTTTGACTTTGGAACTTTTAGGATATTTGCCAGATATTTTATACACATTTTGTTTGCAGCTCCATTTACAGGCGGGGCTGTGAGTCTAATTTTAATCGCATCGCCATAAATACCTGCTATCATATTTTTTGAAGCCCTTGGTTGAATAAACACTTTCAATATAATACCTTTAGTATTTTTATTTATAGACAACATTTTCTAAATTTAACAGCTTCTTTAACATCAAAACCGTTTAATATTGTATAGCCGTTCACGGCTTGAAACTAGAAATTGGAAACTAGAAATTTACCTGGTTCCCATGCTCTGGCGTAGGAACCCATATAGTATGCATTCCCACGCTGGAGCATGGGAACGAGAAAACAATAGTTGAAAAACTCGGCCAAAATTGAATACGTTCAATCGCCAGTTTGTAAACATCCATTGGAATTTAGCTTTCATGCTGTTGTACTGTTCTCCCTAATTTCTAATTTCGTAACACTTTAGCGCTTTTAAATATTATTTTTT
>JAYEIA010000275.1:0-24935 GCA_034659855.1 Bacteroidota bacterium | reverse complement strand
ATCAAATTTTGATGTAGAAGACGAAATCAAAGCTCAAAATGCAAAAGAGATTAAACTCAACAGCAGCAGTGCCTACGAAATATTGGATATAAAAATGTACGATATTATTATTGGCAAAGACACACTGTCTGAATTCAAAACCCACCATGCCGAGCATGAAATGCATCTTGCAGAAATACATTTGCATGAACGACTTTCGAAAGCCGGAGCCAACGAAGCCGAAGCAAAAGTTGAATTGTTAAAAGCCAAAGCTCAGTTACATATAGGAATGGCCGAAGGTTTAAAAACAGGAACATTCAAATATAATGATCTTCAAAAATATATGCTGATGACAGAGGATGAAGATGACAGTAAAAAACATGAACTCGGAAAAGAAAGCAACTCGCATTAAGGGTAAGATGAGGTATTTCAACAATCCTAAAAATTCCGATTCAGCAGTAAGTCATTTAATAAGAACGACATAAAAACTTGCAAATTAAAAGAGTTTTTTACAAATTTGCATACAAACTTGATAAACAAACCCCTATCAATATGAAATATCAGTTAATCATAATATTATCTGTATTTATCGGCAGTCTGCTTTTTTCATGTGCCGACGACGAAGTACAGGATACGCCCGGCAGTAAAATTCCGGGAGTTGAAGATGTAAGTACCGGCAATGATACCGAACAAACCCAAGATAACCAAACGACTTATAAACCGGAAACCACACAAACCAACAGCGAAGAAAAAGTAGGAAGCGGAATGGTTACTTTTCTCTGGATAATGGTTGGCATTTTTGGTATCGGCGGTATCGGATTCTTTTCATATTTTGTTCCGCTCGGACTGTGGTATGAAGCTCGACTTTCCGGCGTTAAGCCCGGCTGGTGGAATATGACTAAAATGCGCATGCAACGTATTCCCCAAAAGATGATAATTAATACCTTGATTGTTGCAAAAAATGCCAACTTGGAAATTGCAGCTATTGATATGATGAAAAAATTCCTTGCCGGGGTTGATATTAAAGTTGTTACAGAAACTGCCGTGCGGGCAGTTAATGCCGGTTATACCGTATCTTACAATGAATTGGCAGCACAATATTTGGCTAAAGTAGATGTGAAAACTGTAATGCACGCACTAATTACAGCAAAAAATGCAGACCTTGATGTTACACTAAAACAACTTGCCGGACATTATTTGGCACATGTTGACGTAATAAAAGTTATAGAAGCCCTTATTACGGCACACAATGCCGGCTATGATGTATTTACCATTAATGATCTGACAGAACACTATTTATCTAACGGTAATGTAACCAAAACGGTAGATGCTTTTATTGCCGCCAAAGAAGCCGATTTTAATAAAATAACTTTCAAAGACATTGCTGCCATTGATCTCTCGGGTATTAATGTGGAAGATGCTGTAAGCTCAGCAGTAAACCCGGTAGTAGTTGAAACGCCGGTAGTTACGGGAGTTGCCAAAGACGGCGTACAACTACATATGAAGCTGAAACTGACTTTGCGGGCAAACCTGAAAAATTTTATCGGAGGGGCCACCGAACAAACCGTTTTAGCTCGAATTGACGAGAGCCTTTCCACTCAAATAGGACATGCAGGAAGCCATTACGAAATTTTGGAGAACCCGTATTTGCTTGCCGATATTGTTGAACAAAGAAACTTAGGCGAAGGAACAGCCTATGATGTTCTCTCGGTTGATGTCTCTCAAATAGAAGTGGGAAAAGACATACACGCCGAACTCCAAACAGAACGAGCCAAAGCCAATTCCGAAACAGCCAAAGCCAAACTTATTATTGCTGAAGAAAAAGTGAAAAAATCTATGGCATCAGCTTTCTTAGACGGAAAATTATCTATTGAGCAATACCAAGACTTAATGAATATTGAAGCAGATACTGAAATGCGCAAAAACGTGGCCAAAGCTCAGCTAAGAAATCATGCCGAAGAAATTCTGGACGATGATGAAGATGCTAACGATACGAATTTTGATGATGTAGAAGATTTGGACGAAAAAGATGACGATTAAAGGACTAAATATTCGCTGCTGCAAAACCGTGCCTTACTGAAAATATCTTACAGAATATTCTTTAATTCCTTACTTCATAAGAAGTTAAAAGAATATACGGCTATGGTTTAGAATAAAGGTGTTTTTTTGAATATGATGATTATAAGGCTTTTACAAGATAATATTAAAATTTCCCCAAAATCATTTTGTTAAAAAATCTGAGTATTTCCGGTCACTCTGTATAATATGCCGCACAAGCCAAGAACGCAGATAATTTTTTATTTGCACAGAAAAATAAATATTTGTATTTTTTTCTGACTCTGTGAAATCCTTTTCAATTTGGTTTACTTTTTCAATAAATTGATTATGCTCTGCGATGTGTGCTTCTAATTCGGGATAACCAATTTCTTGCATATATTTTTCTTCATATGAAAAGTGATTTTTAGTATAATCTTTTAGCTCTTGTATTTTTTTTGTTAAAAAACTTTTTGAGCAGTCAGGTGCATTATCCTGTCTGAACATTTCGTTCAGCAGAGATATAAGTTGTTTATGTTGTTTATCAATAGAGACTTCTCCAATTGAAAATTTTTCGGTCCATTCAATTTCCGGCATACATCTAAGGGTTTTATGTCAAATATACTAAAAAGTAAGCTGTTAGTCAATATCCTTATTAGAATTTTGACTAATCGCCGGTTTCTTGCGCTGAACGGCCTCTATTAGGGGGCAATTTAACTTTACCCCAAAATTCACCCTGTGGGATAGCTAAGTTTACCCTATTGCATGAGCTATGTAGGGCGTTTATTCAACAGGGTAAATCTAATCCCTGACACAGCGAACGCAAAACCCGATCGACTCACTGTAGTAGTAAAGGTACACGTCTGCATCGTGGTAGTACAGACCCCGGTACCATATGCGGGAACTACTTTTGGTATATACAAATGGAGAGAAAGTTGTAAAAGGACAGACCAAGAAAAAGGAAGATAATTTTAATAAAAAATCTTTTTGTGGTTTTGTTAATTCAATAATATTATTTAATGCCTTGTAAATCATAATATTAGCATTTAAAGTAGCTTCGGAAATCATATTTAACATAATTTGGGATAAAAATGTATTAAATACTTATTCTCAAGATTTTAATCTAATTTCTAAGTATCTTTTTTTATTTATTTTACTATTATTCAATACTTTAACTAAAAACTTAACGAACTATTGATATCTAATATTACCCAAAAGTAAAAATTTGTTTTAATATAAATTTTGGTATATTTGTGGTTTTTGAACGGAGATTTTTTGAAAAATTGAGTTCGTATAAAAGTATGTTTAATTTAAAAATTTAATAAGTATGTCAGAAAAAAAGATTTTAATCAAATGGAGTAGTACCTACGAATTGGGTCATGAAGAAATTGATAAACAGCATGAAAAATTAGTTGATATTATTAATGATTTCTATTCTGCATTTGCTAATGCCGAAGCCCATGAAGAAATTCATAAAATAATAGGAGAATTAGTCAATTACACGATATTTCATTTTACGGCAGAAGAAGAAATATTCAAAAAGAGCGGCTATCCTGATACAGAGGAACATATCAATAAACACAGAGTATTTGTTGATAAATTGAAAGACTACCATAAAGAGGTTCAGGACGGCAATATGACAACGACCTACGATTTAATGACATTTCTAAGAGACTGGCTCTTGGAGCATATCATGGGTACTGACAGAACATACCTCCCATATATAAAATAATCATTTTTGGGATATTATATATCAAGTGATTTTTTCTAATGAGGAGTTAACCGGAAAAATAATGCATTTATTTAATGTGATATTGACCGGTGATATATCGTTTAATAATTGAGCTATTTATAAAAACAATAAAATGAAAACCCAATTAATTCAGTGGAATGACATATATTCCTCAGGAAATGAGAAGCTTGATGAAGATCATAAGCACTTTGCAAAAATTATAAATGATTTGTTCTCTGCGTTTACTGAAGGAATAGCTCAGGAGGGAATAAGTAATTCATTAGAAGAGCTTAAAAGCTACTCTGTTAGTCATTTTGAATATGAAGAAAATTTGCTCGAAGAAATAAAATTTTCTGATATTGAATCTCACAAACATGAGCATGAGGAATTTATGACTAAAATCAATGAATTTCAAACCATGAATAATGAAGAAAATCAAGAGGTACATTATAAGCTTATTCAATTTATGAAATCTTGGTTTAATAATCACATTGTGAAAGAAGCCCAAGATATTTCATCTATGAAATAGAGTTTAATAATTTTATGAGAAATTTACAAGAAAAAATAAATGAACATCAACTTGTACTTATTAGGTGATTTGCTTTTATATAATAAATTATATTTTTTAGAAAAGCTGCCAATATTTTCGTTTTTCACAAATGAGGGTATTCCTGTTTTGGAATATATAGTTTATTGCTTTTTATATATTCTCATACCCATATCATTTATTATTCTTTTATTTCTTTTTCTGAAAAACAGAAAAGAAACAGCAAAGAAAAATGAAGAAATTGAGTCATTATTGAGAACGGAAGTAATTCATGCAGGAGTGCATGCAGAACTGGATGAGGCTCACGATAAAATGTCAGATTTGAATATGGAAGTTGAGAAACGAAATTCTGACACTGAGCAATATGCCAAAGAATTAGAAAAACAAAAAAAGGAGCAAGACGCATTGACCCAAAAACTTTTTGTTCAAAAATTGGAAGTTGAGCAGCGAAATTTTGATACGGAGCAATATACCAAAGAATTAGAAAAACAAAAAAAGGGGCAAGATGCATTGAATCAAAAACTGTTTTCTCAAAAAATGGAAGTTGAGCAGCGAAATTTTGAAACAGAACAATACGTCAAAAAAATTGAGAAACAAAAAAAGGAACAAGAGGTGTTGAATCAAAAATTGTTTGCTCAAAAGATGGAAGTTGAGCAGCGAAATTTTGAAACAGAGCAATACGTCAAAAAAATTGAGAAGCAAAAAATAGAGCAAGATGCATTGAATCAAAAACTGTTTGCTCAAAAGATGGAAGTTGAGCAGCGAAATTTTGAAACAGAACAATACGTCAAAAAAATTGAGAAGCAAAAAATAGAGCAAGAGGCGTTGAATCAAAAACTGTTTGCTCAAAAATTGGAGGTTGAACAACGAAACTTTGAAGTTGAACAATATGCCAAAGAATTAGAAAAGGAAAAAAAGAGGAATAAGCAATAGTTTGCAATGATAGTATAAAGCAGAAAAATTATACAAGAAAAAATTAAGGCTGATTTCTTGAATGTATGAGTATTGTTAAGCTTTGAATCAGAATAATTTTGAAAATGGCAGTAGATGGAATCAAAGATGAGAAAAAGGTTTTAAACCAAAAACTGTTTGCCCAAAATTTGAAGGCAGAACAACGACAATTTGAGGTTGAGCAATATTCAAAAGAGATTGAAAAGCAAAAGAAAGAGCAAGATGCTTTAAACCAAAAATTGTTTGCCAGAAATTTGGAAGTAGAACAACGACAATTTGAAGTTGAGCAATATTTAAAAGAGATTGAAAAGCAAAAGGCAGAGCAAGATGCTTTAAATCAAAAACTGTTTGCCAGAAATCTGGAAGTCGAACAGCGAAATTTTGAGGCCGAGCAATATACAACAGAGATTGAAAAGCAAAAGAAAGAGCAAGACGCTTTGAACCAGAAATTATTTGCTCAAAAAATGGAAGTAGAACAACGAAACTTTGAAGTAGAACAATATGTACAAAAAATTGAAGAGCAAAAAGAGGAACAAGATGGTCTTAACCAAAAGTTGTTTGCTCGGAGTTTAGAAGTCGAACAACGAAGTTTCGAAACCAATATATATTCAAAAGAAATTGAGAAATTAAAGGATAAGGCGGAAGATGCACTTAAAACTTTAGATCATAGTATAAACTATTCTAAAACAATTATTGAATCATTACTACCAAGCAAGAAACAAATAAAAAAAATATATAAAAATTCATTTGTTATGTTTCGCCCGAGAGATGTCATAGGGGGCGATTTTTATTTTGTTAATAATGTGAAAGATTATACAGTTTTTGCTGTAGCCGACAGTACCGGACATGGTGTACCCGGTGCACTTATTTCAATGTTGGGAATTACTTATTTAAATGAAATAGTAGCCAGAAATCTTGTTGATAATACAGGCGACGCTCTGGGTTTATTGAGAACATATATTCAAAAAGCATTTAAGTCTCACGGAGAAAATGTTCATAATGCCAATGGAATGGATATCGCCCTATGTGCGATAAACAGAAAAACAAACATAATGCAATATTCGGGTGCTTTTAGTTCGATTTATTTAGTAAGAAAAAATGAACTTACAGAACATTCGGCAACACGAAACCCCATAGGATACTATCCCAAAGAAAGAGAATTTGAAACTATCGATATAAAACTCGAAAACGATGATATCATTTATCTGTTTACAGACGGCTATAGAGATCAGTTTAATTTCAATACCGGGAGAAAAATGAGAAGAGATCAGTTTAAGCAGTTGCTATATGAAATTCATAATTACCGAATAGATAAACAAGGTGAATATTTGGATCTTATTTTTCAAAAATGGAAAGGAAAGATGAAACAAGTTGATGATGTAACAGTTATGGGTATTAAGTGGAAAATGTAATCTGTCGGGCTTTTATCTTATTTGGTTTTAAGTGACCGACATTTCGCAGTAAATATTAGAGTCGTATATTGCTTATTACTATCAGTTTATATCTTTGTGTTTTCTTTGAGACTTCTTTGAGTTACTTTGTGAACGGCGAAGCCCTCAGCGAAGTTAAATAGCTGTAACACAGAGTTACACTAAGAAAAAAAAACTAAACCGGAATAATAATCAGCTTAAAGTTTTGTCTTTTGTGAAGTTGGTAAAGACAAATTTTTTAGAAATAAACATGAGTCCGGTCTAACAACACTTCGTTAAATTACGAATTATTAATTACGAACGGCGAAGCCCTCACCGTAGGTAATTACAAACTAAGCACGTAATAATCAACACTTTAACTCGCTTACGACTTGTCTTATAAAGCATTGAATATTAGGTGATTATAAAAATTTAACGAACTATTGGTCTAAAAAGTATGTTTTATTTTAGTAAAACAAGTTATGTGCTTGATTATTAAAACCTTATAAGTTGTTTTTGCAATTGACATAAAACTCTTATTTTTAGTATTTTAACTTTATATAATAAACGCCATAAGTTTTTGCTGTTTATTCCCGTCTGACCGCTTTAAGATTACATCATTTACATAAGACGTTTATTATAAACTTTCAACTTTATAACTTTTTAAATTAAACTCAGTCATAATATATATTTAAAATTCAAAAGTAAAACTTATGGCAGGTACAATCGAAAACAAGGCCAATCTCACGGCTTCAAATTCTCCGGAATTATCCTCTTTTTGCTGAAATGAAATTTGAAATGCATTTTTCCGGGCATATACATTATAAATTGATAAATTCCAGCTGGAATTAAAGTATTTTCTCTCTTTGTTTTCCCAAGTTACCGAAATATCTCCTCGGTGATAATCGGGCATGCGATAGCCGTTGCGTTCGGTATAAAGGCTCACCGGCAGCCCGTTTACAATATACAATCCCGAGGGAAATGTAACAGCATCTCCCGTATAATAAACCCAGGATGCAGATAAACTAAGCCGTGGCGTGGGCATATAAATTGCGGTTATCGAAAAATCATGTATTCGGTCTTGTCGTGCAGGAAATATTTCACCTTTATTGATTTCATTGAATTGTCGTTGGGTTCGAGACCAGGTATAACTTATCCAACCGGTAAATTTTCCTAATCTCTTTTTAAAATAAAATTCGGCACCATAGGAATACCCGTGTCCAAAAACTAATTCCGATTCCAGATATTCATTGAGAAGAACATTTGCCCCGTTTTTATAATCTATCAAATTCTCCAGTCCTTTATAATATATCTCTATATAACTTTCAAACATGTTATCATTAAAGTTTCTGTAATAACCGGCGGAATATAAATTGGCAATTCCCGGTTGTACAATATCGGTTGCCGGGTACCAAATATCGGTAGGACTTGAGGCCGTTGTATTTGACAATAAATGCAAATATTGAGAGTTACGCGTGTAAGAGAACTTTACTGAATTCTTTTCATTTAAAAGAAAATTAGCAGTTACTCTGGGTTCTATATTCTTATATGTTTTTATTATTTCGTTGGTTGCATAAACTGTTGAATCCACCACATCGCCAATGGCATTGAACTCATAAACTGTGTTGGGACCCAAAGCACAAAAGGTCGAAAATCTCAGACCGTAATTCAATTTCAGCCAATCTGCAGGTTTTGCTTCATGAGATATATAGGCGGCATTTTCAAAACCGTAATGCTCTTTTACTTTTTTATCATTTATTATGGACAAATTTTCAGTGGCTATTTCTCCGGGATGAAAAACATGATAGATGGAACTTAATCCAAACCTCAACTTATTATTCGGGCTGACAAAATACTGAAAATCTTCTTTAATACTCTGATTTCTAATCCCCGAAATAATGTTAACCTCCCCGTCTTCTATACCCAAGGATATGGTGTAGTCATAGTCGCTGTATAAGAGTGTAGAGTTCAAAAAAAGCTTGTCTCCGAATACATGATTCCATCGCAATGTGCCGGTTCGATTTCCCCAATCAATACCAAACATATCCGAGAATCCGAATACATCTCTGCCGAAATATCCCGAAAGGTAAAGTCTGTTTTTATTATTTATTCTCCAGTTCACCTTTGAGTTCAAATCATAAAAATACAAGGTACTGTTGCGTTGCTCTTCTTTCTTGGCAAAGATTAAAAAGAGGTCGGCATAGGTTCTTCTTCCCGAAACTATAAATGAGGCTTTATCCTTAACAATAGGCCCCTCAATTTTCAATTTAGACGAAATCATTCCAATGCCTCCGCTTCCGGTTAGCTTTTTCATATTACCGTCGTTCATCTTAATATCAAGTACTGACGACAATCTTCCGCCGTACTGTGCCGGAGCTGTTCCTTTGTACAATTTTACATTTTTAACCGCATCCGAATTAAAGACCGAAAAGAACCCCATCATATGAGAGGCATTATACACCGGAGCATCATCAAGTAAAATCATATTTTCATCTGCCCCGCCGCCGCGCACATAATAGCCGCTGTTACCTTCTCCGGCTGCTTTAACTCCGGGCAGTAGTTGTATCGTTTTCAATATATCTTTTTCGCCGAACAAAACCGGTACAACCTCAATCTCTTTTGGAGATAAATCCGTAACGCCGGTTTCGGCATTACTGACATTTCGGTTTTCGGCCTCACCATATACTGTAACCTCTTCTAATTCAGTATCTGAAGAAACCAATTCTATGTTAATTTTTTTATTCTCCCTTAAATCAACGACTTTCTTAATAGTTCTGTAACTGATATATTTAAAAGTCAATTCATACGTTCCTTCGGGCAAGCTTAATGAGTAAAACCCATAGACATTCGTAACCGCTCCCATGTTGCTCTTTTCGTCCACGACATAGGCTCCGATAATTCCTTCTCCGGAGGCTGCATCAGTAATGTAGCCACTCACCGTGTACTTTTGAGCCAATACCAATTGTACTGCGAATATAAATAGTGCCAATGCAAAGCTTTTCCTTATCATAGGTTATTTAGTTTGTAATTTTTTAGAAACGGATACGAAATAAATTATGATGTAGAACCACGCCGTGGCGTGACTCTACTTTACAACATTTGCAAACAGCAACGCTATTTAAGACTTTTCATATCCGATTCTGTTGTATATCTTACCACTACTATCGTGGCACGATTCTACGGATTTATTCCGTTATCGGATTCAGCACTTCCGTATCATCGGAAATAATTATGTTTAATTCCCCGCCGGCATTAAGCGTGTATGATTCCCGGGTTTTAAGATACACTCGTTTGTTATTGGCAGTCATATAAAACTCCAAAACTTCCGTCTTCGGAAAAAACTCTTTATAATCCGTGAATATCACTTGATCGGAAGTTTCGCCGGGGAGCAGAGAATAAGAAATTTGCCGATCGTTCCACCTAATCTGCTCAAGCCGTACATTATGCACTTTATTTTGTACTTTTACAACGCCTTCCACTTCTTTTTCGCAAGAAACAAAAAAGGGAATCGTAAAAATGATTAAAAAGAATATTAACTTTCTCATACGTAAATTTTTACATTACTTAAATTCAACTAATAAATACAACTTTTAGGTTTGGGTTAATTTCTTATTTTTAAAAAGCAATGAAATTCAAGAAAATGTTAGGCTCTCTGTTTTATTTGTTTTCAAATCGTTTCTTCCATATCACCGGATTTCTACTTGAATGAAATACTGCAAAAATGTTGATTGTAAAATTATCTTCATAGAAAAATAATGAATACGGAAATCTTTTTACAACAGCTTTTCGTATTTGCTTTTTCTCTTTTGAAAATTGAAATGGATTTTCTATAATTCGGATTATTATTTTGTCAATCTCTATTACAAATTCGTTTCCTAAATTTCCCTGTTGCAAACTATACCAATCTTTTGCTTCTTCTAATTCAAGTTCAGCAAAAGGGTGGATTATTAATCTGTATTCCATTATTTTGATAATAAATTTTGTTTAACTTCATACCACGATTTTCCAACAGTTGGATTTTTTAACACATATTCATATCTGCTGTCAAGCTCTTTTTCTTGTTCCGGCGTTAATTCAGATGAAAAATCATCCTCCAAAATTTGCAAAAATTTATAATCAATAGCTAATGCCTTCAACATATTCACAATACTTAATGATTGTGGTGTGTTTTCTGTAATTTTTATTGTAAAGCTCATATTTTACTCCTTTATTATTGTTTTTGTAAAGGTATCACTTTTTGTTGTTACTATCAATACATAGCTTTTTATTTCTTAAATAGATAAATCAATTTAAGTTTATTTTTCACAAAATCTTTACTGTTTTATTTTAAGTTTCCTTTTCCGGTAATTGATAGTCTATTCTGTTAGTTGATATTGAGAAGGTATAAAAAATGTCATTTTGCTTAAAAAAATAGTATAGAGCATAAGAGCCAATACTTGGAGTTTCTGTTTCATAAAACATCCATTCACAATTATTTATAGTAATTGTTTCAGAGTTAACAATTGAGGTTTCGGCTCCAATTGTTCTTGTATGCTCTAATAAATCATTTATGGCTTGTTTGTAAGTAGTATTTTTATTTTCTTTAGTGGCTAATAAAACTATTCTTGCATTTTGATTAAATTGCATTGCTCCCGGTGCCATTACCATTAATAACTCATTTTCATTCATCTCAATTGTCCGGTTATCCGGCAAATACAAACTCAAACCAACGGAAAAACCTTGTTTCTTATGACTATTGCATTAATTTGTTATAAATATAGAGGATAACAATGCTGAAAAAATTATCTTATTATTCAATTATTATAAATTATTCTGTTAATATTTTGTCAGGCTATACAAATCGCATTGAGCCTAAGCTATGGACTAACTAATTACTTACAAGCACTTCGAATTCGCCGAGGAAAATGCTTGTCATTCCCTCTTTAATCTCGAGCGGCTCAGTAATATGCGGGTTAATTGTGCGGATGTCGCCGTTTTCTAATTTTAAATCGAAAGCATTTACTTCGCACAGATAAAAACCGGGAGAAAGCGTAAAGTAATTATTCAACATATCGGAATATTCGCCTGCGGTACTTAAAGTATCCGGGTCGTTGGCACCTACGGGTGCAATCACTGAATATTTTACGGGAATGTTACTGACCAAAAAATCGGCTTGCTCAGAATAATCAAAAGTGGCCGTATCTTTCGGGATTGAGTTAAAAGTGCCCCAGTCCTTGCCGTTAATATTCACCCGGATATTCTTTATAGTGTCGGTTACCAAATATTTTTTCTCGCCCGCTTGTTCAATATAAGGTGTCAATACAAATAAAATATTACGAAATGTCGCGGATTCATCTTCAGAATATATCGATGACTCATTGGCATAAGTGTTGGAAGAATAATCTTCTCGGGCGCAGGAAAACAACAAGATCAGGCTTAAAAAACTGAGAGTCAGTGTTCGTTTCATAAAACAAAATTTATATAACCCAAATTGAGCGATTTAACTTAAAATACTCCCTATTCGTAGTACAAAAAAGGCAGAGTTAAGGAGGGAATAATTTAACTTTTTAAGATGTTAAAATTCAAAATTAATTATTATTTTTTCAAAAAAAATATTTTTCCAAGAAAAATTATAAGAGCAAGTACGAAATAAATTATGATAGTTAGGCGAAGTTATTTTGTTTCCTGAACATATTTCAGCACTCAAAATTATAGATATATCCTAAAATTATTGGGCAACAAAAATATAATAATAAGTCAAGAGTCCGGTCTAAAAAGTATATTTTATTTTAGCAAAATAAGCTATATGCTTGATTATAAAGGTTTTTTAAGTTATTTTACAATTAACTTAAAACTCTTATTTTTAGCCCTTTAACTTTATAAACTTTCAACTTTATAACTTTTTAAACTGAACTCATAAGTCAATTTTTATGAATTATATAAATATCACTCTGCAATTGAACATTTTTTTCTAAATTTGTGTTACAAATAAAATATACTTATGATTTCAGATTACAGCAAGACAGTAGAACATATTCGAACCGAACTCTCAAATTATATCAAGGCAAATGGATTAAAAGCTCTTGTAATAGGTATTTCAGGAGGAATTGACAGTGCCTTGGTTGCCGCTTTAACAAAACCTGTATGCGAACAATTAAATATTCCGCTGATAGGCCGGAGTATTACCATTGAAACCAATAAAGAAAATGAGATTGTAAGGGCAAAGCATGTCGGTGAAGCCTATACAAACAATTTTAAGGAGGTAGATTTAACAGAGGCTTATTTAGATTTCAAGAGACATGTGATGGAGAATGAACAGGAGGAAAATAGGGACTCTCGCCACTTCAAAATCAGGACGGGAAACTTGAAAGCTCGAATTCGTATGACTGCTCTTTATGACTTAGCAGCAAAGCACAAGGGAATGGTGATGTCCACAGACAATTACACCGAATTACTGCTCGGTTTTTGGACCTTGCACGGGGATGTCGGAGATTACGGAGCCATTCAAAATATTTGGAAAACTGAAGTGTATGAGATGTCTGAATTTCTGATAAAAACCAACCCTAATATAAGAGAAGCCAGAGCTTTGTCTATGTGCATTGAAGCTATACCTACCGATGGTTTGGGAATTACTGACAGTGACTTAGAACAAATAGGAGCGGAAACTTATTTTGAGGTGGATGAAATTTTAATTAAATATCTCAAAAACCCTGATAACAAAGAATTGAAAAGCCATCCGGTTATTCAACGATTTATAAATTCCGAATACAAAAGAACCAATCCGTATAACTTAGCCCGTAAGCATATTACTGATTTACCACTATTTTAATATCACTGAAGAGTGTAGTTTAAAAAGGTTAAAAGCTGAAATCTTGCGAAGTTAATTACCTGATATTCAACAAGTTATAAGGAATTAATGTATTTTAATAACTGCCTGAATATTAGACAAATAACTCATTTAACTTTAAAACTTTATACTTTTTATACTGAACTCACTGAACTTTTGAAATAATTCTCATCAACAAAAAAAAGGACACAATAACAAATGCTATTATCAATTCACCCCGAAACACCGCAAAAAAGACATATCAGAACAATTGTAAATCTATTGAAAGAGGGCAGTGTTATTATATACCCAACAGATTCGGTATATGCATTGGGTTGCGATATATACAATACAACTGCCGTTGACAAACTGGCCAAAATTAAAGGAGTGAAACTTAAAAAAGCCGATTTCTCTTTTATATTTGAGAATATCAGCATGATTGCAAACTACACCAAACCCATAAGCAATGAGGTTTTCAAGTTGCTGAAGAAAAATACTCCCGGCCCGCATACATTTATTTTGGAGGCCGGAAGCGAAATTCCGCAAATTTTTCGCCGAAATAAGAAAACCTTGGGAACAAGAATTCCGAAAAATAACATCACGGATGCCATAGTGAAAGAATTGGGTCATCCGATATTGACCACTTCGTTGCGAAATGATGACGAAATTGTAGAGTATATGTCAGATCCTGATCGGATATACGAGGAATACGGAAAACTTGTTGATGCCGTAATTGACGGAGGCTATGGAAAATACTCCGCATCTACAATTGTTGACTGTACCAAGAAATCAATTGAAATTATTAGAGAGGGTGCGGTTGAATTGAATCGGTAATAACTTTCCCGTCAATTTATTTCATCACAATCCCTTAGTTTTATATGGCAAACCACTCCGGCCGATAGGCTGTAATGTTTTTATACTTCTGTTTTATTGCTTCAATATCTTTGTCCATATCGCCCGTTGGAATGAACTCTCCCAACCACCCCACATGCTTTCTCTTAAAATCACCGTATATCAGATAAATAGGAACCTTGGCGGTTGTTGCAATCCGATAAAAGCCGGTTTTCCAATTGGGATTTGCTCTGCGCGTACCCTCGGGGGTGATGGTCAAAATCATTTCTTTTCGTCGCCCAAACTCATCAACGATTTGCTGCACTATATTCTTCGGATTCTGACGATCAATGCCTACAGCTCCCCACTTTCGTAAAATAATCCCTACGGGAAAATAAAAAAACTCTTTTTTAACAATAATACTCGAGTTAAACTCTAAAGCCCAATTATAAAGTTTACCGATAATCATATCCCACGCACTGGTATGAGGTGCTACGACTAAAACATATTTCTTTACTTTGGGTATATCATAATCCATAGTCCAACCCAAGAGTTTTAATATTAACTTGCCTAATGTTTTTTTCATAAGTCTAATAAACAATTGATGATTTATACGGATGCCATAGCTATTACGGGATCCTTTTTAGATGCTTTAAGGGCCGGAGCCAAGCCGGCTATAACTCCTATTGTTAATGATAAACCCAAACCAAACATGATATTACCGGCGGTCATCGGAAATGACATATCGCTGACAGAACCAAATATTAAAGTACCCGCAAATACGGCTATCAACCCTATAAGCCCCCCCAATATCGAAAGTATTACCGACTCAAATAAAAATTGAAAGAGTATAAAAAATCGTTTGGCACCCAATGCTTTTTGAATTCCAATAATTCGGGTTTGTTCTTTTACCGAAACAAACATAATATTAGCAATACCAAATCCGCCGACCAAAATTGAAAACCCTCCAATAATTATACCCGCAATATCCACTACTGAAAAAATACCTTCAAATCCCTGCGAGATCAGGCTGGCTTGATTGAGTGAAAAATCATCATCTTCGGTGGGTTTCAACCGGCGTATGCTTCGCATTATTCCGCGTAATTCAGCTTTTAAATCTTGTGCGGAATATTGAGCTTGGGGTTCAGCCATTATCAACGGGCCCAACTGCTCATTACGAATATCAACAATAGTTCTTATATAGCTGATACTTAACACAATGGACTTATCCATACTCATGCCGAACATATCCTCACCTTCCTTGGCAAACACACCGATGACATCCACTTTTCTTCCGGCTATTTTTATGGTTTTACCTATCGGGTCGATCCCCTTAAACAGCTCCTCTGCAATGGCTGCTCCGAGTACAACCTTATTTTTGCCTGCTATGGACTCATATTCCGTAAAGTATCTCCCGCCCGACAAATCAAATGACTTTATATTTTCGAAATCAGACTCGCAACCTTGAATTCTTGCATTCTCAATATATCTGTCGTCATATTGCACTGTTTTTTGAGCATAAACCATAAATGAGACCCCTCCGGCCAATTCAGACAATTTCTTGACTTTCTCGGCTTCATCCCAAGTCGGAACAGGGCGTTTCATATAGTCCCACCAAGGATACTCCCCGCCGGTACCCCAGGGCCATTTCTGAATATAGATCACCTCATCGCCCAAAGTAGCAATACTCTCTCGAATACTGTTCTTTAAAGAGTCTAAGACGGTAAATACAGAAATTATTGCAAAAATTCCAATTGTTATTCCGGACAGGGACAACAAAGTCCGCATTTTATTGGTAACCAAAGAATTCACTGCATACAACCAACTTTCCTTTATTAAATAAAGTATGACCATAGACCACAAATATAATTCAATTATTTAAAAACCTCGGTAGTTTTAGGTATATTAGCCGGCGAGCTGTTTATACTCAACCGGTAAAGCCCCTGGTATCGTTGCAATTTAATACTGAAAGGTATATTGTTAAAGCTTTTGGAGGTTGTTAATCTTATTCCTCCGTTTGCTTACTATATTTCAATCGCTTGCGAACCACATCCAATTTTTTTTCAATAGGCAAACGCCCGTCAATTTTCACAACAGGAATGCCCGATTTTTCCATTTTCCGGAACCATGTCATTTGTCGCTTCGAAAACTGATGAATAGCTATACGCAACTGTTCAATCATTTCGGTTTTATTCATTTTATTTAACAAATATTGCGTTATAAATTTATATTCCAAACCATAGTACTCCAAAGTTTCGGGCGGCACTCCGGACGCTGTCAACTGTTCAACTTCTTCAATCATCCCCTGCTCTATTCTGCTGTTGAGCCGTTCTGTAATTCGTTTTCTTCGCTCGTCTCGAGAGAATACGACTTGCAAGTTCAAACTGTTTATTTCAGGGTAATTCATATCAATATCCGGATGATCTGCCGAGTACAAGGCTATCTCAACGGCTCGCATCAGCCGTTTTCTGTTTGAGGTATCGCTGATATTGTGCAGCTCTTTATGAGCTTTCAAAATTGCGGACAACTGTTTGTCTGACTTGGCTTTCAACTGCTCTCGAAGTTCTTTATTCTTAGGTACTCGTATTAAACGATAGCCTTCCAATACCGCTTCAATATACATTCCCGTTCCGCCGCACAATACCGGAATTATCGCTTTATGCCTCAACGCTTCATAAACGCGTAAAAAGTCTTTCTGATATTCAAATACATTATACTTGTTGCCGGCATCCAAAATATCTATCAAATGGTAGGGTATTTTTTCTCCCTTATAAGTGTATTCCTCAATGTCTTTACCCGTTCCAATGTCCATACCCCTGTACACCTGACGAGAATCGGCACTAATTATCTCAGATTTCAACTCCTGAGCAATAGCCACCGCAAATGATGTTTTACCGCCGGCGGTTGCTCCCATCACGGTAATTAAATTGTGTTTCTTTTGCATATTGTAATATATTTTGAAAACATTTTTTTGTCATACAATCATATTGTATTTTTGCGACATGGCAAACAAAATTAACATAAAAAACAAGAAAGCCCGTCACGAGTATAATCTTGAAGAAAAATATGACGCCGGCATTCAACTCGGAGGAACTGAAATAAAATCTATTCGTGCCGGAAAAGCAAGCCTTAACGACGCCTATTGTTTTTTTCAGGAAACCGGAAGAAATAAAGACAATCCGGAGTTATGGATTCGAATGCATATTGCGCAATATACGCACGGGACATATGATAACCATGAGCCGCGGCGTGATCGCAAACTTCTGCTGCACAGGAGAGAATTGAAAAAATTGAACCGTGCCGTAAAAACAACTTCAAAGACTATTATCCCTACCCGAATTTATATCAACAATAGAGGAATAGCAAAGGTTATATTTTACTTGGCTTCCGGAAAGAAACAGTATGATAAACGAGAAGATCTGAAGAAAAAAGATGCCGAACGAGCCATGGATCAAGCCAGAAAATATCGCCCTTAAATAATTTAGATACCGGCTCAATTTGGAGGCTCGTGTTATTATCAACTAAGGGATTGTTCCGAAATAACTTCGTTTAAAACTGTCAATTTATTTCATCACAAACCCTAAATATCGAAAACTTGAACTTTAAACCGGACATTTCAGTCATCTTGCCTTATTATAATGCTGAAAAAACATTGGAACGATCAATACAATCGGTATTGAAACAAAGCCATTCAAATTTTGAATTAATTGCGGTTAACAATAATTCAACGGATAAAAGTGAACTCCTCGTAAAGAAGTTAGCTGCCACCGACCACCGTATCAAACGATTCTCGGAACCGAAACAAGGCGTTGCGCATGCTTCCCGGACCGGTCTCAAAAATGCTCAAGGCAAATACATTGCAAGAACCGATGCCGACGATATTTGCAAAGCAGACCGATTGGAAAAACAATTGGATTTTCTTGAAAATAACCCAAAATACGGCGTGGTGGGAAGCCGTGTAGAATATGCCGGTCCGTCCGAAAATGAGGGAATGATTTCATTCATCAATCGAACAAACAAAAATATAACGCATGAGGAACTCTCCCTCAACAGATTCTCTGAATTGCAGCTGATAAATCCTACGCTGATGTTCAGGAAAGAAATTGCAGACCGCTTGGGGTATTACGAACAAGGCGATTTTCCGGAAGATTTTGAATTATTTTTGCGTTGGATGGAAAATGATATTAAGTTTTACAAGCTCCCCCAACCTCTGCTTATTTGGCAAGATTCAGAAACCAGACTCACTCGCACAGATTCAAGATATTCTTTTGATGCCTTTTATAAAACCAAAACACCATATATTGTAAACTATCTGAAAAAAGTAAACCCACATTTTCCGGAAGTTGTTATTTGGGGAGCAGGAAGACGCTCCAGAAGAAGAGCAAACTTATTGAAAGCCTTCGGAATAAAAATAAAATTCTATATAGATATTGTGAAAACTAAAGATTATGCCGTGTATTATGAGAAAATTAAAGCTCCCGGCGACTACTTCATTCTGTCCTATGTAGGGAAACGAGGTGCCGATGAGATTATTACCGATTATCTGGAAGCCCGCAATTTTATTAAAGGGAAAGATTTTCTCATAGTTGCCTAAAAAAATACTATATTTAGCCATTCAATACATGAGTTCAGTTTAAAAAGTTGTAAAGTTGAAAGTTTATAAAGTTAAATTGCTAAAAATAAGAGTCTTAAGTTAATTGTAAAACAATCTATAAAACTCTGTTAATTAAGAACATAACTTGTTTTACTAAAATAAAACATACTTTTTAGATCGGACTCATACTTTACAGTAAGAATATTAATGTCAAATAATTACAGAGAATGAAACAACTACTTTCAGTTTTATTAATAGTACTACCGATTCTGAACACATTTGCTCAGCCCGATATAAAAAGATCTAATGTCGTGATTAAACAAAACGGGAAAGCCTATTATGTACATACAATAAAGCAAGGCCATACCCTTTACTCTCTCTCGAAAGTTTACAACGTGGGTCAAAAAGAAATAATGAAAGTTAACGCCATGTACTCTGCCAACCTGAAAGTAGGACAAAAACTAAAAATTCCGGCCTACGATAAAGTCGCCAATCAGGTTGAGCCAAAGGAAGCTGATTTCTTCTATCACAAAGTAAAACATAAAGAAACATTATACTCCATTGCAAAAAAATACAATATCGGAGCAGAATCAATATTGGCATTTAATCCCGGAAGTCGATACGGCATCAGACTAAACCAAGTACTTACCATACCCAACGTAAATAAAGGGCAAGTAGAGTACAGAGACAACAATTTTTTTTATCATAAAGTGAGTTCCGGCGAAACCCTGTTTTCCATTTCACAACAATACGGTACAAGTCTCAAGCAAATTCAATTATTCAATCCCGAAACAAAAAAAGGTCTCCAATTGGGCAGTACAATAAAAATACCCAAAACAACTTACGACAATACGGAAAAGCTCCCGGTTTCGCAAATGGAAACACCTTATACCACGACACCTTTGGATGACCCCGATTATTTTACTGAAGCCGGCGTTACCCCTTGTTTTGATTATAATTACAGACCGTCACACAAATTCAAGGTTGCCCTGTTCTTACCGCTTTATATTGAAAAAAATAAATGGGTTTTGTCGAAATATGACGGGATAAGAAATAAAAATAAATTTTTTAAAAACAGCGGTCGATTTATCGAAATGTATGAAGGTATGCTTTTGGCTGTGAATCAAATGAAGTACAAGGGACTTTCTATTGACTTGCATGTATTTGACACAAAAAATAATGAAACAGAAGTCAGAAAAATATTGTCAACCAATGACTTATCTAACTTTGATTTAATTATTGGTCCGCTGTATTCCAAAAATATATCGGTAGTAGGAAGATATGCCCGAAGGCATAAAATAAATATTGTGTCTCCGTTGTCGCAAAATCAAACGTTAATCTTTAACAATCCGTTCTTGTTTCAAGTCGTTCCCTCTACTTCCATGAGAATAAAAAAGACATCCGACCTTATCAGCAAGTTATACGACTCAACAATAGTAATTGTGCATAACGGCACAGAAAAAGAAAAAAAACACATTGAAACATACAAACAAAAATTAGTGAAGTCTTTTGCATCACGAACTGATATTAACGAAATTACCCTTAAAACTGTTGATTATAATTTTGGCGGCAAAGAAAGTATAGAAGATGCTTTTACGGTGGGCAGTAAAAATATAGTACTTATACCGGCCGACGAAGAAGTTTTTGTAACAAAAGTTGTAGAACAATTGTTCTTATTTGCCGAGGATTATGATATAGAGCTTATCGGATCGCCAAACTGGGAGCTTTATCAAAATATTAAAATAGAACAGCTGCGCAGAATGTCATTTAATTATGCCTCCCCGTACTTTATTGATTACGACCACTGGCGTGTGAAGAATTTTATAAAAAAATTCAGGAAGACCTATGAAACAGAACCAAGCATATATGCCTTTGAGGGATACGACATTGGCTATTATTTTTTGAGTGCATTAATGCAGTACGGAAAGAATTTTCAGTTTTGCTTATCGGCAAATGATAAAACTCCCAATAAAAAAGGTATAGTTTTTGATTTTAATTTTATACGAACCGGTTTTCATAACGGATATGAAAACAACGGAGTACATTTTGTAACTTATGATAGAAACTATAAACTAAAAAAAACGAAGATACAGTAAATTGAAACTTTTTATGATTAAACTGCGTAAAAAACAAAGCGTTGTATTCAAAAATCTGTTTAGATAAAATAAATTTGTGAAGATGAAAAAGATTATATCGATTGTTATTTTGGTACTATTATTTTTCGGAGCTGAAGCTCAGGAATCTAAATTTCAGGCAATGTCTATCTACGACTTTACCAGAATGTTACAATGGCCGCAAGACTATAGAGAGGGGAATTTCAATATCAAAGTTATCGGAGATTCGGATATCTATGATGAAATAAAAACATTTACTCTGAATAAGAGAGTCCGAGGAGTTCAAAAAATTGTTGTTGCACAAGCCTCCATCGACAATATAGGGAAATGCCACATACTTGTTGTGGGAGAATCTGAAAGTGAAAACCTTTCTCTAATTTTAAATAATACAAAGACCAAAGGAACTCTGATTGTAACCCAAGAAAAAGGGTTGACTCCTATGGGAGCCGGAATTTCATTTATTAAAAACGGGAAAGGAAGATATAATTACAACTTGGCAAATATTGCGAACAATAAAATTGCCGTTAGTACTTCGTTCAAGCAAATTGGAGTTGAAAATTAATGCTTGTTAAGAATATTAATGCCGGTTCTTAAATCTTTGGTTTTGCCGCAGAAACACCCCCTTGCATTTTTAATGCATGCAACTATACTTTAAATGGTTTAATTATTTAATGATACAATCCCTTGCTTTATGCTGAGCGGACATAAACTAAGTTTTCACAAAAACATAATATGTTAAATATTAAGGCGTTGTACAAATACAAAAACGTACTTTATGCCCTGTCGAAGTATATTCAACAAATACACGCTTTGTAAAATTCAAATTATAAGCCGTTTAAAGTATAAATCAGAATGGCCAAGAAATGAAATTCACGGACAAGCACGCCGATATGAACAATGCGATTTTGTATAGCCCCACAAAAAAAAGTATCTTTACAGAAACAATAATAAAAGAGTAAATTATGACTTATACAATAAAAATAAACAAAACAGACAGCAATTTAGCAAAAAAACTGCTTTGGTATTTAAAATCATTAACAGAAACAAAAGAGTATGATTTTATGCAAATAATTTAAGAAGACGAAGATATTTTATCCGATGAATTAAAACAAGAACTTGATAATAGATATGAGCATTTTTTAAATCATCACGAAGAATATCAAGACCGGGAAACTGTTAAACACAAATACGTTAAGCAATGAAATTGAAAATATCGCCATTTGCATTAACGGATTTAGAAAAAAGTATTTATTATTACAACCGGCAACAAGAAAATTTAGGAGCTGATTTTGCAGACAACCTAAACTCAACTTTTGAACGAATAAAAGAATAAGAACCTAACATTGTGCGAAAAAGCAAACGAAATAAATACATTTCCGATATTTTTTTATTTTTTACAAAAAGACTTTACAAAAGTAAATATTATTTTTATCTTTGATATTCATCGCCGATTCACAAGATGACCGGTGTAATAAATGAACCGTAAATAAAAGCAAAAATAATAAATCAAGCAAAAACAACCTTTTTCAAGATAAAAAAATAATGAGAGGATTCAGATTAAATATTGCGCAAAAACTTGCTTTTGGATTTGGGATTGTAACCATTTCTATTCTTATTTCTTATGCTTTCATTTACAACATGTTAATTGAGAACAAAACAAAAACTGAACAACTCAGTCAAAATATTGTTCCCTCCCTGTCGGCCGTTAACAGCTACACACTAATCGTAAACCAGTCAAAAAACTTAATTAAAAACTGGGTACTTCACGACAGCTTTGATGATACCCCAAAAAAGATTCAACTTAAAACGATAAATAAAGAGACCTATCCACAGCTGAAAAACAAACTTGAGCAGTACTCACAAAAATGGACCTCAGAAGATAAAAAGGATCTTGAGGAGATCATGAAGGAAACAGAAATTATATTCAGCAAGCATAAAAAAATAATGGACGATCTGGATTCTTTTGAAAAATATAACGATCTGCTGCTGTATAAAAAATATGAATCTGATGTGCAAGAAGGTAACGAGATGATGAGAAGTACTGACAGCATTCTGGTCAAACTTTCCATACTCAGGGATAGTATCCGAAAAAATCTGGTGGCGTCTAATAACAAAATGGAAAAATCTTATGCCGGTTTTAGAGAACGTATTATCATCTCCGGTATAGTCATTATTCTTATGGTTATATTTATTGCTTTTTTCACAGCCAACTCAATGACTGTGCCGGTAAGAAAAGTAAATAAACAAGTAAAAAAACTTGCCGACGGTCATTTACCGGAAACACAACCCACGTACGGCAAAGATGAAATCGGAAGAATGTCCGATTCTATAAATTCCCTGATAAAAGGACTAAAAGAAAAAGCAAAATTTGCCACCGAAATTGGTAAGGGAAATTTTAGTACACACTTAGATGCAAAAAAATCGGATGTATTAGGTTCTGCCCTCACAGATATGAGAAACAGCCTGGAGAAAGCCTCTGAGGAAGCTGAGTTGAGAAGGGTTGAAAACCGTGAAAGAACATGGTCATCACTGGGTATTGCTAAATTCAATGAAATTATTCGTGAACACAATGATAATCCCGAGAAGTTTTTTGTGGTTACTATCAGTGAGCTTACAAAATATTTGGGAGCTCAAGTCGGAGGGCTGTATATCGTCAACAAAGATGAAAACGAAGAAATCAGTATTGACCTTGAAGGATTTTACGCTTACGGCCGGCAAAAATTTGAAAAAAAATCAGTAAAAGCCGGAGAAAATCTTGTAGGACAATGTTATTTGGAGAAAGAAACCATTTATATGACTGATATCCCCGGAGGGTATGTCAAAATATCATCGGGACTGGGCAAGGACGACCCGAAAAGCATATTAATTATTCCGCTAAAATTGAATGAAGAAATCTTTGGAATTGCTGAAATTGCTTCTCTAAAAGTGCTGGAAAAACACGAAATTGAATTTGCCGAAAAAACGGCGGAAATTATAGCTTCTACCATATCCAACATTAAAATAAACAGGCAAACCTCGCTGCTTCTTGCCGAATCCAATGAAAAATCGGAGAGGTTGGCAAAACAGGAGGAGGAAAGTCGAAAAGTAATCCAAGACCTTGAAGAAGATAAAGAAAAACTGATAAAAAAGGAAAAATCAAAAGATAAGAAATTTTCGCGAATTGAAAACGAATTCCGAAATGAAATCAAGACATTAAGTAAAAAACTGGAACTCAACACCGAAAACTTAAAGAACATTGAAACATCGTATGAGAAATATAATGAAATACTGAATACAACACTCATGGTTCTCGAAACCGACATGGATGGTCAAGTTCTTAAAGCCAATAAACGATTTATTGATACCGCCGGAATTAGCTATATTGATATTTCCGGAAAATCCATTGATAAATTCTTAAATACAAAAAGAGCAAACTCTAAAGAATACCTCGAAAACAGAAAAAAAATTAATAAAGGACAAGTTACCGAATTAATCAATAACTACTACTTCAAAGGACAAAAAATGACGTTCAGAGACAACTATACTCCTTTTGAAAATAACAAAGGAGAATTGTATAAAGTGCTCATCACCTCTGTGCGAATTGACAACAATAAAGAGGCTGATACGCCTAATGAGTCCTAAAATCAAAAACAACTCAATGAATTCACAATCGGCATACATCTTGTTGCTGAGCATTTTAGGCATACTTATACCGATCTTTCAGACCAATGCTCAAGAAATCATCAAACCGTCACCCATTGTCTGGTACACTCCCGAACAAGCAGACAGCCTCTCAAAAATAAAACCCAAACCACTTCTCATTGACATATATACCGAATGGTGCAGCTGGTGCAAGCATATGATGAAAACGACTTTTGCATCCGAAGGATTGGCCGGTTACATCAACCAAAATTTTATTCCGGTACGTTTTGATGCCGAAACCCGGGACACCCTAATATT